>NZ_RZQY01000117.1:0-12197 GCF_003998575.1 Mesorhizobium sp. M7A.F.Ca.CA.001.10.2.1
CAATAGATGGTGTGGCCTTCCTCGTCGGACTCGACATCATCGGCGCCGGCTTCGATCGCCGCATCCATGATCTTGTCGGCGCTGCCGGCCGATGCCGGATAGTAGATCTCGCCGGCACGGTCCCACATGAACGACACCGAGCCGGTTTCGCCCATCGCGCCGCCGGCCTTGGTGAAGGCAGCACGCACATTGGATGCCGAACGGTTGCGGTTGTCGGTCAGCGCCTCGACAATGACGGCGACGCCGCCCGGGCCATAGCCCTCATAGCGCACGGCTTCGTAGTTCTCGGCATCGCCCATCGAGGCCTTGTTGACGGCGCGCTGGATGTTGTCCTTCGGCATCGACACCGCCTTGGCGTTCTGAATCGCCAGCCGCAAGCGAGGGTTCATCGATGGATCGGGCGTCCCGCTTTTGGCGGCGACGGTGATTTCGCGCGCCAGCTTGGAAAACATTTTCGACCGCACCGCATCCTGGCGGCCCTTGCGGTGCATGATGTTCTTGAACTGTGAATGGCCAGCCATGGCACCCCTGTCGTCTTCTCGGCTAGAGCATCCCGAAGCGAAGTGATCTGACCTCGTCTTCCGCAATGCCCGAATTCAAAATTTCAGAGCGTCCCAGGTGCAACTCGTGGAAGCACGGCGTTCTCTGTCGGAATGGCCGGCTTATAGATAAATCGGCTCAATTCGTCCAGCCGCACCACGCACGGGACGCGCGACATGGGCTGCTGCAAGCGTTCACGCCTCGAGGTCCGACTTCAGCCGGTCGATGATGCTGAGGGCATGCCCGGCATACTGGCTGATCCACCGGTCGTGGATCTGCTTGATCGGCAGCGCGTTGAGATGGTTCCAGCGCTCGCGGCCGTCGCGCCGCGCAACGATCAGGTCGGCCTCCTCCAATACCTTGAGATGCAGCATCACGGTGCAGCGATCGATGTCGGGAAAGGCCTCGCACAGCATGCCGGTCGTCTTCGGCGCGTCCTTCAGCTGATCCAGCATTTCACGCCGGCGCGGATGCGCCAGCGCCTTGAAAACATTGTCGTCTTGCGATTGGGTTGACATGTTATGTTTTTATAACATATTGTCGGGCCGATCAAGGGAAGGAGTTGTGGATATGTCACTTGGATTCAGTGTTTCCGGACGCATCGGCAAGCCGGTCGCCGACGTCTTCGACGCGGTCGTCAATCCGAAGAAACTGAGCGGCTATTTCACCACGATCGGCGGCGCCAGCGCCCCGCTGGAAGCTGGCGCCGGCGTCGTCTGGTGGGGCAAGGTGCCGGTCGAGGTCGACGAAGTGGTCAAGGACAGCCGCATCGTGCTGCGCTGGGATGCCACCGACGCCGACGGCAAACCCGCCTACAAGACCCGCATCGAGATGAATTTCGAGCCGCTCGACGATGGCGGCACCTTCGTCACCATCGCCGAGAGCGGTTGGCAGGAAGGCGCGGTCGGCCTGAAGAAGTCCTACCTCAATTGCGAGGGCTGGTCGCAGATGCTGGCCTGCATGAAGGCCTATGTCGAATACGGCATCAATTTGCGCGACGGCTACTATCGCAGCGAGATGAGGGGCGAACCCGCCAACGAGACCAATATCTGAGCGACTATGGGGAGGATGGAGATCCGCAATGAAGAAAGTAACGCCATTCCTGATGTTCGAGGGCAAGGCCGAAGAGGCAATGACCCTCTATTGCGAGACCATTCCCGGCAGCAGCGTGCTTGACGTCACGAATTACGGCCCCGGCGAAGACGGCCCGCAAGGAACGGTCAAGCTGGCGCGGGTGTCGATCGCTGGGCTGGAAGTCATGGTCTTCAACAGCCCCGTGCACCACGCCTTCACGTTCACGCCATCGGTCTCGCTCTATGTGGACTGTTCCTCAGAAGAAGAGCTGAACCGGATTGTCGAGACACTGGGCGAGGACGGCGCGTTCCTGATGCCACCGGACAATTACGGCTTCAGCCGCCGTTTCGCATGGCTCAACGACAGGTTCGGGGTCTCCTGGCAGATAAATCTCGCATGACCAGCCTGAGCAAAGGCGACAACAGCCGAACACGACAACGGAGCCAGCTATGACCACGAAAATCACCGGCGGCATCAACATCGCCATGAAGGTACCGCCGCACCAATATGAGGCGACGATCGCCTTCTACCGCGACGTCGTCGGCCTGAAGCCGTTCACAGACAAAGCACCGGCCATCGGCTTCGAGCTTGGCCCCAACCGCCTGTGGATCGATGAGGCGCCGATGATGAGCCAGGCCGAGGTGTGGCTGGAGCTGTTCACCAAGGATTTCCCCATGGCTGCGGATCATTTCGCCAAGGCCGGTGTTGTGCGTTGCGACGCCATTGAGCCCTTGGGCGAGGGCTTCCGCGGCGGCTGGATCACCAACCCTGCCAACATTATTCACATGCTGCGCGAACCGGACGCCTGGTGAGCGCCGAATCCCGAAAGGAGCATCCGATGGACATCCGCGAAAAACCATTCGCCGAAGCCGGCATGCTGATCCGGCGGCCTGTCGCCGATGTATTCGAGGCCATCGTCGATCCGGCCATAACCACGAAATTCTGGTTCACCCATGGCAGCGGCCGGCTGGACAGCGGCAAGCAGGTCCTCTGGGAGTGGCGCATGTACGGCGTCTCGACGACGGTCGACGTCAGCGAGATCGTCGCGAATGAAAAGATCGTCATGCAATGGAGCGATCCGCCAACCACCGTGGTCTGGACATTCACCGAAATGCCTGGCGAGACGACCTTTCTCGAGGTTCGCAATTTTGGCTTCGCCGGGGATGGCGACGAGCAGGTGAAAGAGGCCGTCGGCTCAACCGGCGGCTTCACGCTGGTGCTGGCCGGCGCCAAGGCGTGGCTGGAACAGGGCCTGACGCTCGGCCTGATCGGCGACCGTCACCCGAAGGGCGTGCCAGGACATTAGGTATTCTGGGTCTGCCTCAATGCCCGCCGCCCGACTTCTTACGTCGCCGCGCCAGCATGTTGAGCCCCTCGACCAATGCCGAAAAGCCCATCGCCGCATAGATGTAGCCCTTGGGCACATGGTAGCCCATGCCGTCTGCGATCAGCGTCATGCCGATCATCAGAAGGAAGCCCAGCGCCAGCATGACGATGCTCGGGTTCTTGGCGATGAAGTTGGCCAGCGGCCCGGCCGCCAGCATCATCACGGTGACCGCGACGATCACGGCGATGTACATGATGGCGATCTCGTCGGTCATGCCGACGGCGGTGATGATCGAATCGATCGAGAAGACCAGGTCGAGCAGCAGGATCTGGAAGATCGCGCCGGCAAGGCTGATCTGCAGCGTCTCGCCCATCATCGTATCCTTGTGGTCGTCGGGATCGACGGTGTGATGGATCTCCTTGGTCGCCTTCCAGACCAGGAACAGGCCGCCGGCGATCAGGATCAGGTCGCGCCAGGAAAAACCGTGACCGAAGGCCGTGAACACCGGCGTGGTAAGCTGGACGATGATCGAAATGGTGGCCAGCAGCACCAGCCGCATGATCAGGGCCGCCGAGATGCCGAGCCGGCGGGCACGGGCCCGTTGTGCTTCCGGCAGCTTGTTGGTCAGGATCGAGATGAAGATCAGATTGTCGATGCCGAGCACGACCTCGAGCACAATCAGCGTCAGCAGCGCGACCCAAGCCGTCGGGTCGGAAACAAATTGAAAATGCGGCGCCAGGAATTCGATGAGCTGCATGGAGGTCGTCCCCTCTTTCAACGATCTAGAGCAGTGTCGCCGGCAGTTAGGTATTAAGCGTGCCTATATCAATGTCACGACCAGAAGGACGGTGCGGTTTCCTCCAGCCGTGGCCCGCGACGAAACGGCGCAATCCGCTCGGTCAGCCCTGTGCGGTCTGAAATATCGACGCCGACGCCGCACAAAGTCGCCGGTCCGGTCGCCGCCTCGAAGCGGCCTTTCGGCACCTTCGACAGGAACCGGTTGAGCGGCTCCTCCTTGTCCATGCCGAGCGAGGAATCATAGTCGCCGCACATGCCGGCGTCGGACATATAGCCGGTACCGCCGTTGAGGATCTGGTGATCGCCCGTCGGCTGGTGGGTGTGGGTGCCGATGACGAGGCTGGCGCGGCCGTCGACGAAATGCGCGAAGCACATCTTTTCCGAGGTCGCCTCGGCGTGGAAGTCGATAATCACGGCATCCGCCTGCTCGCCGAGCGGACAGGCGGCAAGCTCGCGTTCGCCGGCCTGGAACGGATCGTCGAGCTCGGGATGCATGAACACCCGGCCCATGATGTTGGCGACCAGCACGCGCGCGCCGCTCCTGGCGATATAGACACCGGAGCCGCGCCCGGGCGTGCCCTTGGGAAAGTTGGAGGGACGCAGGAAGCGCTCTTCGCGCGGCGCGAAGGCCAGCGCATCACGCTGGTCCCAGACATGGTTGCCGGTGGTGACGACATCGGCACCGGCCGCGATCGTCTCGCGAAAGATGTCTTCGGTGATGCCGAAGCCGCCGGCGGCGTTCTCGCCGTTGACGATGACGAAATCGAGTTTGAAGTCGGAGATCAGTCCGGGCAGCTGTTCCCACACCGCCGTGCGTCCTGTCTTTCCAACCATGTCACCGAGGAAGAGAAGTCTCATATGATCCCGCACCGAAGGTCAGCGAAAGCTGCATGACGCCAGTGAAGATCATGCGTCCCTTGTACTTATCTACAATTTTGGCGCGAAGCGGCGCAACCCGCTCTCGGTGAGTATTTCCGCAATGACGACGTCATGTTCCTCATCCGGCACCATTGCCACCTCCTGGCAGTCGAAGGCGATGCCGACCAGCCGCGGCGGCTCTCCCTTGTCGATCAGCTTGGCGATGGCGCGGTCGTAATAGCCGGCACCATAGCCGATGCGATGGCCGCGTGCATCGAAAGCGGCAAGCGGCACCAGCATCACAGAGGGGTCGAGCACCTCGGCTTCCTCGTGAGGGCCGACCGTGCCGAAACCCATCTCGACCATCGGCGCGCCGCGCACCAGTTCGCGAAAGACAATGGTGGTCTTGTCGAGAATGGCCGGCAGGCAAAGCCGCGCGCCCTTTTCGCGCAAGGCAAACATCAGCGGCCTGACGTCGACTTCCGAACGCATCGGCCAGAAGCCGGAAACGATCTGGCCCGGCTCGACATGGAGGTGATCGCGCGCCGTCTCCGCCATTTCAAGCGCGACCTCCACTCGCCAGAATTCATCGAGCGCATCGCGGCGTCCGAGGGCCTCACGGCGAAGCTGCTTTTTCAGGTCTTTGAGAGAGGTCATTCAGCCAGGGTAGAAAAGGTCAGATCTGGATGGAGTTTTGGGAGCGACGTTTTCCACCGCAATCATCCACCGAAATGCGGACGCGTGGCAATAAGTGACGATCCACACAACCGGTGGAGAGAGCGATCCCGGGAACCTACAAAGTAGGTGGGCGCCGTATGAGAAAACCCACGGGTCTTCCCAGGGACAGCTCCCTAAGGATCGTTAAGGCCCCGGGGAAAATGTTCTCCTGCCGGGAAGCACAGACCGTCCCGCCCAATATAGGCTGCCGGCCGGCTAAACGCCAGTGAGACGGGCATATGTTTCCATCAGGTTCAAGCCCATTCGTCGCGGCCGGCGCACCCTTGCACAGGGTGAGCCGCGTCCTTACGGTTGCCATGACCAACCGAGGAGCAAGAATGCGTTTCGAAGGCACGGCGGCCTATGTCGCCGACAAGGATCTGATGGTGGCCGTCAACGCGGCGATCGCGCTGGAGCGGCCCTTGCTGGTCAAGGGCGAGCCAGGCACCGGCAAGACGGAGCTGGCCCGCCAGGTGGCGTCAGCACTTGGCCTCGACCTCATCGAATGGCACGTCAAGTCGACGACGCGGGCGCAGCAGGGCCTGTACGAATATGACGCCGTCTCGCGGCTGCGCGACAGCCAGCTTGGCGACGAGCGCTTCAACGACATCAGGAACTACATCAAGCGCGGCAAACTCTGGGAGGCGTTCGCCGCCGGCAGGAAGGTCGTGCTTTTGATCGACGAGATCGACAAGGCCGACATCGAATTCCCCAACGACCTCCTGCAGGAACTCGATCGGATGGAGTTCTTCGTCTACGAGACCGGCGAAACCATCCGCGCCGCCGTCAGGCCGATCGTCATCATCACCTCCAACAACGAGAAGGAGTTGCCGGACGCGTTCCTGCGCCGCTGCTTCTTCCACTACATCCGCTTTCCCGACGTCGATACGCTGCACAGAATCGTCGATGTCCACTATCCCGGCATCAAGCAGAACCTGGTGCGAGCGGCGCTGACCCAGTTCTACGAAATCCGCGACGTGCCCGGCTTGAAGAAGAAGCCGTCGACCTCCGAGGCGCTCGACTGGATAAGGCTGCTGGTCGCCGACGATATCGCGCCGGAAGATCTGCGCGCCGATCCGAAGAACGCCCTGCCCAAGCTGCATGGCGCATTGCTGAAGAACGAGCAGGACGTGCATTTGTTCGAGCGGCTGGCGTTCATGGCACGAAGGCAGCAATAGGTCAGCAGCAGCGCTTTCCCTTCTGTGGACCGTTGCCCGCAGCCGAACAGGCAGGCAGCCTCGGCCAAACCTTCAGAGGAGATGACATGTCTGAGATTATCGTCCGCCCGCTCGCGCAGTCCGACCACGCCGATTGGCGGCGGCTGTGGACCGACTACCTCACCTTCTATGAGACGAAGCTGCCGGAAGAGGTCTATGCCGTCACCTGGAAGCGGCTTTTCACCGAAGGTGAGTTCGAGCCGAAAGGCTTCATCGCCACGCTGGACGGCAAGGCGGTTGGGCTCACCCACTATCTCTACCACCGCTCAGGCTGGTCGGAAAAAAACAACTGCTATCTGCAGGACCTGTTCGCCGACCCTGACGTGCGCGGCAAGGGCATCGGCGCTGCGCTGATCGAGGCGGTGAGACAGGAAGCCGAAAAAGTCGGCGTCAAGAACGTCTACTGGATGACGCACGAGACCAACACCACCGCGCGCAAACTCTACGACCACGTTGCGCGCCGCACCGGCTTCATCGAGTATGATTTGCTGTAGATAGACAATGTTCATCCCCTTTTTCCTCGAACTGAAGGCCGCGCGTGTTCCCGTTTCGCTCAGGGAATATCTGTCGCTGCTGGAGGGGCTGGAAGCCGGGCTGGTCGACTACGACGTCGAAGGCTTTTATTACCTCGCCCGTGCGGCGCTGGTGAAGGACGAGCGCCACATCGACCGCTTCGACCAGGTGTTTGCCCATGTCTTCAAGGGCATCGAAGCACTGGGCGGGCCGGATGCCGTCGATGTCGCCAATATCCCTGAGGAATGGTTGCGCCGCCTCACCGAAAAGCACCTGAGCGATGAAGAGAAAAAACTGGTCGAGGCGCTGGGCGGTTTCGAGAAACTGATGGAAACCTTGAAGCAGCGGCTGCAGGAGCAAAAAGGCCGCCACCAGGGCGGCTCGAAATGGATCGGCACCGGCGGCACCTCGCCTTTCGGCGCCTATGGCTACAATCCCGAAGGTGTGCGTATCGGCCAGCATGAAAGCCGCAACCGCCACGCGGTGAAGGTGTGGGACAGACGTGAGTTCAGGAATTTCGACGATGCCGTCGAACTCGGCACCCGCAACATCAAGATCGCGCTGAAGCGCTTGCGTCGCTGGGTGCGCGAAGGCGCCGAGGAGGAATTCGACCTGCCCGGCACCATCCACGCCACCGCCGAACATGGCTATCTCGACGTGCAGACGCGGCCCGAACGGCGCAACGCGGTGAAGCTTTTGATGTTCTTCGATGTCGGCGGCTCGATGGACGACCACATCAAGAGCGTCGAGGAGCTGTTCTCGGCTGCCCGCGCCGAATTCCGCCAGCTCGAATATTTTTATTTCCACAACTGCCTCTATGAGGGCGTGTGGAAGGACAATCGCCGCAGGCATGCCGAGGTGATTCCGACCTTCGACCTCATCCATAAATACGGTCCGGACTACAAGGTGATCGTCGTCGGCGACGCCTCGATGAGCCCTTACGAGATCGCTCACCCCGGCGGTTCGGTCGAGCACTGGAATCCGGAGGCAGGCAGCGTCTGGCTCGGCCGCCTGCTGCAGCAATGGCCGAACGCGGTATGGCTGAACCCCGAAGACCCCAAGAACTGGGGCTACACCCATTCGATTGCGATGATCCGCGACATCTTCGGCGGCCGCATGTTCCCGCTGACGCTGGCCGGGCTCGAAGGCGCGACCAAGCAGCTTTCAAGGAAGCATTAGTTGTCAGAGGTGCGGAACCATCACCTCAGAGACCATCAATCGTGAAAGTTGGCGCCGCCCCTCACTGTCCTGCCGGACATCTCTCCCCGTAAACGGGGCGAGAGGGCCTGGCCGCAACGCCGGCGCCTTTCTTGCAACGCTGACAATTGGCGAAATCGCGGACGACAGGGCCCCTCGCCCCGTTTACGGGGAGAGGATGCCGGCAGGCAGGTGAGGGGCGGCGCAGACGCCTGAAGAAGGGGGAATTCAACCTTGGAACGTCAGACACTGGGCAGTCGTGTAACAAATGCCTATCTTGACGCGAATATCCGGTTGCAATCAACAACGAGCCGGCAAGGCTGAGGAGATCACATGGACACCCATACCTACCCTGTAACTCGCACCGACGCCGAATGGCGCGCCCGGCTGACGCCGGAGCAGTATGCCGTCATGCGCGGTCACGGCACCGAACGGCCGGGAAGCTGCGCCTTGCTCTACGAGAAGCGCGCCGGCACCTTTTCCTGCGCCGGCTGCGACCAGCCCTTGTTCGAATCCAAGCTGAAGTTCGAGAGCGGCACCGGCTGGCCGAGCTTCAACGACCCGGTGCCGGGCTCGGTCGAAAACACCGTCGACCGCAGCTACGGCATGGTTCGCACCGAATGTCATTGCGCCCGCTGCGGCAGCCATCTCGGCCATGTCTTCGAGGACGGCCCGCCGCCGACCGGCCTGCGCTATTGCATCAACGGGGTGGCGCTGAAATTCGAGCCTTCGGCCTGAGCCATCCGGGTTCGACACTATTATGAAAGGGCGGCATCTGTCGCCCTTTTCGTTTAAGTATCCGTTGCCCCCCTCTGGGCAGACGATCAGACCACGATCATCGCCACCAGCCACAGCGTAGCGCCCAGCGTCATCATCCAGGCCTTGGCACCGGGTATCTTTTCGGTGGTCCGCCACACCGCCAAGGTTAGGAACAGGCTGTAGGGCACCGACGCGAAATGCACTGCCAGCACAAGCCCGAGCGGCAACTTCAATCCGAGCAGAACGAGCGCCAGCACCGATGCGGCGATGCTGACCGCGGTGCCGACGAGGACAAGGTCGCGCCAGAACAGCCGGTCGAGCGGCACCTGGCCTTGCCAGCGTGAGCGGAAAAAGGAGCCGATACCTTCTGGCAACACCGGATGTCTATCCCTGCCCCAGGACTTCGGTTACCGCGCGCTCGATACGCGAGCATTCGGTCACCAGCCAGTCGGCCATGGCTGGCCAGTTGTCCTCGGCATAGCAGTTCACCCGCCACATCGAATTGATGCCAAGACCCTCGCAACTCTGTTCCGGCCTGAGCTTCAGCCTGGCCTCGATATCGGGCTGGAATGGCTTCAACCGCGACCACGCCTGCGTGGCGCCGAACTTCTCGTTGCGACCGAAGAAGACGCCGACCTGGCTCTGCGCCGGCGCGACATACATGGAAAGAACCAAGGCGAAGTCGGGCAGCCCGCGCTGCCAGAACCAGGGTCCGCGCCTCGCCATCAGAGCCCTTTCTTCGGGATGCCGCTCGGCGAACAGCGTCCAGAAGCCGCGCTGGCGGAATTCAGAGGCGCGGCGGGCGCCGAAGTCGAATTCGCTCATGGCTCGATGCTCGCTTCGGCATCATGCTCGGCCCGAGACTGTTTCGAAATTCGCTCTGGCGAGTCATATGGTGGTGGTTTCGAGAACCGGAGCGGAGCGTACTTAAAGTACGCGAGCACCGGAAGCGCAGAAAACGCCAACAGATGGCCGCCAGAGTAGAATTTCCAGACAGTCTCTACACCATACCGAGTGCGGCCTTGTACAGATCGAGGATGGTTTCCTCTTCCTGACGCTCGGCCTGGTCCTTCTTGCGCAGCCGGATGATCGTGCGCATCGCCTTGGTGTCGAAGCCGGTGCCCTTGGCCTCGGCGAACACTTCCTTGATGTCGTCGGAAATCGTCTTCTTCTCTTCCTCGAGCCGCTCTATGCGCTCGATGAAGGCACGCAGCTGGCCGGCGGCAACAGTCTGGCTGGTATCGGTGATATCGTCGGCCATATTTTTCTCCAAAAGCATCGGCTCCGCGACTCGCGGACGACTGCGGCAAAATTTGAGCCGGTTCGATGCCCGACCGGCGGCGGCGGGTCAAGCCGTTATCGACCAAGCCACAAGGGGCTGCCGCCAGAAGCCGACAGCCAGTCCGTTTTGCGAACTCTAATTGAAAGCGATCAGCAGATCCTTGGCATCGATCTGGTCGCCTGCCTTGACCAGCACCTCGGCGACCGTGCCGTCGCGCTCGGCATGCAGCGCCGTCTCCATCTTCATCGCTTCGATGGAAAGCAGCACGTCACCGGCCTTCACAGCCTGGCCGGCAGCCACCGAAAGCGCCGAGACGACGCCCGGCATCGGTGCGCCGACATGCGCCTCGTTGCCGGGTTCGGCCTTGCGGCGGGCCTTGGCGGCGGACGCGCCATGCGCCCGGTCGGGCACCTTGACACGACGCGGCTGGCCGTTGAGCTCGAAGAACACGGTGACCATGCCCTTCTCGTCGACATCGCCGATGGCCAGGCAGCGCACCACCAGCGTCTTGCCCTTCTCGATGTCGACGAAGATCTCGTCTTCCGGCTTCATGCCGTAGAAATAGGTCGGCGTCGGCAGGACGCTGACCGGCCCATAGGTTTCCTGCGCGCCGGCGAAATCCGTGAACACCTTCGGATACATCAGCCACGAGGCGAATTCGAACTCCGACAGCTTGCGCTCGAGCTTCTCCTCGATTTCCTTGCGGTTGGCCTTGAGGTCGGCTGGCTTGAGCAGTGAGCCGGGCCGCACCGTGATCGGCTTGTCGCCCTTCAGCGCCTTCCTCTGCAGCGCCGTCGGCCACCCGCCTGGCGACTGGCCAAGATCGCCGCGCAGCATCGAGACGACCGAGTCCGGAAAGGCGATATCCTTGTCCGGGTTTTCGACATCGGCAACGGTCAGGTCCTGGCTGACCATCATCAATGCCATGTCGCCGACGACCTTGGAGGACGGCGTCACCTTGACGATGTCGCCGAACATCAGATTGACGTCGTGATAGGTCTGCGCCACCTCGTGCCAGCGCGTCTCCAGTCCGAGCGAGCGCGCCTGTTCCTTCAGATTGGTGAACTGCCCGCCCGGCATCTCGTGCAGATAGACTTCCGAGGCCGGCCCCTTGAGGTCGCTTTCAAAGGCGGCGTACTGGTTGCGCACCGCTTCCCAGTAGAACGAGATTTTCCTGATCCATTGCGGGTCGAGACCGGGGTCGCGTTCGGTGCCCTTCAGCGCCTCGACGAGCGAGCCAAGGCATGGCTGCGAGGTGTTGCCGGAGAAAGCATCCATCGCCGCGTCTATGGCGTCGACGCCGCTTTCCACCGCCGCCAGCACCGTCGCCGCCGACAGGCCCGACGTGTCGTGGGTGTGGAAATGGATCGGCAGGTCGGTCGCCTCGCGCAGCTCCTTGAACAGCACGCGTGCCGCCGCCGGCTTCAACAGTCCGGCCATGTCCTTGACGGCAATGATGTGGGCGCCGGCCGCCTGCAATTCCCTGGCCAGGCCGACATAGTATTTGAGGTCGTATTTCGCCCGCGCCGGATCGAGGATGTCGCCGGTATAGCAGATCGCCGCTTCGATCAGCTTGCCCTCGGCGCCGACCGCATCCATGGCGACGCGCATGTTGTCGACCCAGTTCAGGCAATCGAAGACCCGGAACAGGTCGATGCCACCGCTTGCTGCCTGCTTGACGAAATGCTGCACGACATTGTCGGGATAGTTGGTGTAGCCGACGCCATTGGCGCCGCGCAGCAGCATCTGCAACAGCAGATTGGGCGCCGCCTCGCGCACCAGCGACAGCCGCTCCCACGGATCCTCGGTGAGGAACCGCATGGCGACGTCGAAGGTGGCGCCGCCCCAGCATTCCAGCGATAGAAGCTGCGGCAAGGCACGCGCATAGGTACCGGCGATGCCGGCAATGTCATGC
>NZ_RZQY01001180.1:0-814 GCF_003998575.1 Mesorhizobium sp. M7A.F.Ca.CA.001.10.2.1
GCCTGGCCCGCGCCGGCGTCGAGATCTTGGACGGCAAGAGATGAGCGACGCCGATCGGCCCCAGCGTTCGGCCGGCAGCAAGATCGTCCGCTTCGCCATTGTCGGACTGGCGAACACGGCTATCGACCTTGCCAGCTTTTTCCTGCTGCTCAAGCTCGGGGTTCCGCCGGTGCCGGCCAACATCGCTGCCTGGTTCGTCGCCGTCACCTTTTCCTTCGCGGCGAACGGCTTGTGGTCGTTCGAGCGCAATCGAGCCATCCGTTTGCATGACGCGTTCCTTCGTTTCGCCACGCTTGGAGCGCTGATTTCGCTCGGTGTCTCCAGCCTCTCGATCGCGCTGTTCGCCGGCATCATCGGGGTGTGGCCGGCGAAAATCGGCGGCGTCGTGGTGGCGGCGGTGCTGAATTTCCTCGCCGCGCGCTGGTCGATCGAAGGCCGGTTCTTGAGATAGGCGGAATTATTTTTCTTACGAAATTCCGGACGAAGAACCGCTACACACTTTTCCTGGGATTTCTATTCAGCCGGCTCCACATTGGTGTAGGCGGCTTCCTCCAACTCGCGCTTCAGTCGGGCTTCCTCGTGGGTCTTCGGCGTGACGAAGCGGCCAAGCAGGAGATAGGCGACCGGCGTCAGGAACAGCGTCGAGACGGTGGCCAGCCCCAGGCCGCCGACGATGACCCAGCCGAGCGCGACGCGCGCCTCGGCACCGGCGCCGCTCGCCAGCACCAGCGGCAGGACGCCGAGCACGGTGCAGATCATCGTCATCATCACCGGCCGCACGCGGATGATCGAGGCCTGTTCGATCGCCTCGCGC
>NZ_RZQY01001181.1:0-813 GCF_003998575.1 Mesorhizobium sp. M7A.F.Ca.CA.001.10.2.1
ATCCAGCCGCGTATTGGGGCGAAAAGCGCCGTCGAGCGGCGGGATGGTGACCGCCTTGCCGCGAAACAGGCCAAGCACCGGATCGAGGATCATGGCTTTGCTCCCCAATAGGAAGCGGGACTGGTCCAGTTCGGGTCGGCGCCTGCGATCTTGTAGCGGCCGATGCGGTTGTTGAGGATGCCGCCGACGAACAGATATCCCTTGTGCTCGCGCATCGAGGTGACCATCGGGTGCGCGCCACCGGTGAGGTCGCCCATCGCCTCGACAATGCCGCCCTTCTCGTTGAACTTGACCACGCCGCCGGTGTTGATGTTGGGGAACAGCCATTCATCCTGCGGCAGGCGGCGCGTCATGCGCTTGCGCATGTCGGGATGGCGCAGCGACAGGTCGAAGCTCGGCGTGCGCATGCCGAGCCACGCCATCCAGTAATTGCCATCGGAGGCGCGGTTGATGTTGTCGGGATAGCCCGGCATGTCGCGGATGACGCATTCGGCGGTGCCGGCCTTCGGCCCTTCCAGCCAGTAGCGATGCACGCGGCAGGCCCAGCTTTCGGCGAAGAACAGCGACTTGCCGTCATGCGCCATGCACACACCGTTGGTGTAGCGGTAACCGTCGAGCAGCGTCTTTGTCGAACCATCCTTCGGATCGTAGACCAGCAGCCGGCCGGTGGCGCGGTTCTCGATCGAATCCAGCGCCCAGTCATGTGCGTCGTAACGCTTGGTCGAGTCGGTGAAATAGATGCGCCCGTCGGGTGCGATGTCGCAGTCATTGGGGTCACGCAAACGCGCATCGTCGACGATCGAGGTCCACGAA
>NZ_RZQY01001182.1:0-812 GCF_003998575.1 Mesorhizobium sp. M7A.F.Ca.CA.001.10.2.1
CCTCAAGCAGCACCACCAGTTCCGAGCGGGAGTCGGCATCGCAGGCGATGTGGCCGGGAAAATCATGCACGTCCTTGATCAGCATAGAGGTGCCGAGTTCGACCGCCGTTCCGCACACGCCCTTGCCGACGGCGATGCGCACGCAGGCCGGCTTGCCCTGGAACGGCCCGAGCACCATTTCCTCGTCCGATTGCAGGAAATAGAACCCGGCCCAGTTGAGGTCCGGCACCATCTGGAAGATGAGTGCTGCGGTGTTGGCGGCGTTGGCGATCGAATCGCGCTCGCCGTCGAGCAGCGCCTTAAGCTGAGTGGCGAGGTCGCGGTAGAACGCGGCCTTGTCTGAGGTGTCGATGGCCTTGGCCGCAAACATGAACGTGTCTCCGTATAGGGGGTGGCGGTTCGTCCGATCGCTTGCCAAAGTCCGGCGAGCTCCGCAACCAGACGGCCGCCTGGACAGTCTAGCGTGGATTGCGTCCTCTCCGAAAGCCGCAAGATCAGGATTGCCTCCCGGCGCTGAGCCGGTCGGCAAGGCAGCTATGCGTAAACTTTGCGATGGATCATCTTGAGAATCATGACGGCCCCGATCGGGGGCCGCCATTCACATCTCAAACAGGTCGAACAAGTCCTGGGTTTTAGTAGCCGCCCATGCCGCCACCGCCGCCACCCGCAGGCGCGGCATCCTTGGCCGGGATGTCGGTGATCATCGCTTCGGCGGTGATCAGGAGGGCTGCGATCGAGCCGGCATCCTGCAGTGCGGTGCGCACCACTTTCGCCGGATCCACGATGCCTGCCTTGATCATGTCGACATAGAC
>NZ_RZQY01001183.1:0-809 GCF_003998575.1 Mesorhizobium sp. M7A.F.Ca.CA.001.10.2.1
AATTGGCAGGAACTGATCAAGCCGAACAAGATCGAGTTCTCGTCGAAGAAGAAGACGCTGACCACGCTGGTCGCCGAGCCTCTCGAGCGTGGCTTTGGCCTGACGCTGGGCAACGCGCTGCGCCGCGTGCTTCTGTCTTCGCTGCGCGGTGCGGCTGTTACCGCCGTGCAGATCGACGGCGTTCTGCATGAATTCTCGTCCATCGCCGGCGTGCGCGAGGACGTGACCGACATCGTCTTGAATATCAAGGAAATCGCCATCCGCATGGAAGGCGATGGTCCCAAGCGCATGGTCGTTCGCAAGCAGGGACCGGGTGCTGTTCTTGCCGGCGACATCCAGACGGTTGGCGACGTCGAGATCCTCAACCCCGACCACGTCATCTGCACGCTGGACGAAGGCGCTGAAATCCGCATGGAATTCACCGTCGACACCGGCAAGGGTTACGTGCCGGCCGACCGCAACCGCGCCGAAGACGCGCCGATCGGCTTGATCCCGGTCGACAGCCTTTATTCGCCGGTCAAGAAGGTCTCCTACAAGGTCGAGAACACCCGCGAGGGCCAGGTTCTCGACTATGACAAGCTGACCATGACGATCGACACCGACGGTTCGATCACCGGCGAGGACGCGGTGGCTTTCGCCGCCCGCATCCTGCAGGACCAGCTCGGCCTGTTCGTCAACTTCGACGAGCCGCAGAAGGAAGTCGCCGCCGAGGCCGTCACCGAGCTCGCCTTCAACCCGGCGCTGCTCAAGAAGGTCGACGAACTCGAGCTTTCGGTGCGTTCGGCCAACTGCCTGAAGAACGACAACAT
>NZ_RZQY01001184.1:0-808 GCF_003998575.1 Mesorhizobium sp. M7A.F.Ca.CA.001.10.2.1
AGCACACGGCGGACGAATTCGACCGGCTTGTCGAGGCCTTCGACCATATCGGCAATGGTTGCGTCGGCGGCGATCGGTGTTGGCGGTACGCGTTTGGTAGCCATCAGCGTCTTCCGGCCCGCTTCGGCAAAGCGGCTAGCGCGGCGGCGGCGGCCATCTCGTCGGCCTCCTTCTCCAGCCGCAATTCGCGCAGACGCGCGGTCTTGGCTTCACGTGCCTCGCTGACGGCGTCGCGCTCGGAATTGATGCGGTTGAGCGACATCGACTGGGTTTGCGTCTTGCTGAACAGGGACACGGCCTGATCGACGGTTGTCTTTGAACTGGTGGTCAAATCTTTCTCCTGTCAGGAGCCTGTGCCGATGGAGCGAGACCGGGTCTTCGGTCAGGATCACGCACAAAGCAATACGCGCGGCGAATTCAAATTGCTGGAGCGTCCCTTAGCACGTCCAGGCCGGCGCGCAGCGCACTTTCGGCGGCAAGGCGCGCAAAATGAAAAAGGCCAGGCACCGCCTGACCTTCATGGAGCGCCGCGCAACCAGATGACATCCAAAAAGGATGCACCCGGGGATGCACGAACGCCCTTCTCATGCGCATGATATGCCGTGGAAACTCAGGTCTCCGCGGCCATGCGCCCGAATTCGCCACTCACCGGTGCCAGTACATCCGTGGTCACCGGGAGAGCTGAATTCTTTTTTCAGGCCGCCTTCAACTGGTCGGCGGACATCTTGCCCGACTTGTTGTCGCGGACCATCTCGTAGCCGAGCTTCTGGCCCTCGACGATGTCGCGCATGCCGGCGCGCTCTACGGC
>NZ_RZQY01001185.1:0-808 GCF_003998575.1 Mesorhizobium sp. M7A.F.Ca.CA.001.10.2.1
TCGCGACCTTCCGGCGCTGATCGAGTGCAGGGCGGACGTTCCGACCTACAACGACTTTGCCCTGTGGCTGTCCAGCGCACCGGGCGCCGTTGAAACGCTTGGCTGGAAGGAGGTTGCCTCGGGCAATCCGTTTCTCAGCCAATACGAACTGCCGGCCAAAATCCGCGTGTTCAACCGCGAGACAGGATCGATCGTGTTTACCGCTGCGGGGCCGATGGCCGTGCTCGACGGCGTTGCCGCGCCGGAGCTTGCCGAAGAACTCAACGTCATGGCCGTTTTTTCCACGCCGCAAAAATTCCTTGGCGAGAAGGTCGTTGTCCACAGCACCGAAGAGTCGGAAGGATTGACCTTCTCCACGGACGTCAAGCTTAACGTCTCGACCGTCGAGTCCCACCCCGGCAAGACCCTGGCCGGCTGCTCCTACACGCTCGAAATCAAATAAAAACCCGGCATTCGCGCCGGGTTTTCGATCAAGTCAGAAATGGCCGGGGCCCTTCTGCCCGGTGCATGGTCCGTCAATCGCCGTCGATCGCCGTGGCGATGCGGGCGATGGCCTGCTGATAGACGCTCGCGGAATTCCAGCCGGCAATCGCGCCCATATTCGCACTCGCGCTCGCGCCCGCCCGCCAGCCATGGCCCTTGAGGAAGTTGGCGGTGGAAGCCAGCGCCGTGCCCTTGTCGCGCAGGTTTCCGCCGCCGACGCCATATTTCAGGACGTTTCCTGGCAGGAACTGCGTGTGTCCGATCTCGCCATGCGCGGCGCCGACCGACGAGGCTGACAACGCCCCGCGATCAACCAGCTTCAGGG
>NZ_RZQY01001186.1:0-808 GCF_003998575.1 Mesorhizobium sp. M7A.F.Ca.CA.001.10.2.1
GGGCCGTTACGGCCCGGAGCCTGCCCTTTCATGACGCCGCGTCCAAAAGACGCCGTGGCGAATTTGAATCCGCGCCCGAACCCGACGAAATCGAATTGATTTCGCGGGGCATGCGCCAACCGGATCAGCCCATGAACCCGCGCACACGCAAAGCCCTGGAGTTCGTACTCGACAACCTCGTCTGGTTCATGCTGCTGTTCGTGCTGGTGGTCTTCTCCATCTTCGTCCCGAACTACTTTCAGCTCGGCATCTTCGCCAACATCATCGAGGCTTCCAGCGTGCTCGGCGTCATGTCGATCGGCCTGGCGCTGGTGATCATCGCCGGCCACATGGATCTGTCGGTCGAATCCGTCGCAGCGCTTAGCGCCATGGCGGTCGGCATCCTGTTCTGCTCGTCGGGCATCGGCATGGGCGTGCAACTGCATCCCGAATGGCTGATGGTTCCGGTTTCGCTGCTGCTGGCGCTGGCCGTCGGCGGTCTCATCGGCGCCTTCAACGGCTATCTGGTGGTCAAGGTGAAGATGAGCGCCTTCATCATCACGCTGGCGTCCTACATCTGGGTGCGCGGCCTCGTGCTGGTCGTGTCGGGCGGCCGCTCGGCGCAGGATCTTGCACCGGCCATCCGCTGGTTCGGCATCCAGCGCCTTGTCGGCCTGCCACTTACCGCCTGGATCGCGGTTGGCTGTTTCGTGGTCTTTTCGCTGATCATGGCCAAGACGCCGTTCGGCCGGCATCTGGTGATGATCGGCGGCAACGAGACGGCGACCTTCCGCGCCGGCATCCGGGTGAACCGCAATCTCATCATCGC
>NZ_RZQY01001187.1:0-805 GCF_003998575.1 Mesorhizobium sp. M7A.F.Ca.CA.001.10.2.1
GTGCAGCAGAACCGGCGTGTCGGCGGCGAACCGATTCAGTCGGTGGCATGGCCGTCGCATCCGATCATCGCCGGCGGCCAGCATGTCGTCGTCGTCGGCGGCGGCGATACCGCCTCCGACTGTGTCGGCACTGCTTTTCGCCAGGGTGCGGTGCGCGTCACCCAGCTCGACATCCGTCCGCAGCCGCCGGAGAAGGAAGACAAGCTTTCGGTCTGGCCCTATTGGGCGACCAAGATGCGCACCTCGTCCTCGCAGGCCGAAGGCGCGGAGCGCGAATTCCAGGTGGCGACACTCGAATTCATCGGCGAGGAAGGCCAGCTGACCGGCGTCAAGTGCTGCGAGGTCGACGACAAGCGCAAGCCGATCGCCGGCACCGAATTCGTCATTCGTGCCGATCTCGCCTTCATCGCCATCGGCTTTGCCGGGCCGGCCGCGGCCGGGGTGGCGAAGGAATTGGACGGTGAGATGAAGATCGCCACCGACAGCCGCCGCTCCAGGAATGTCGAGGCCAATGACCGCGACTACAAGACCAGCGTGGACAGGCTCTATGCGGCCGGCGACGTGCGTCGTGGCCAGTCGCTGGTCGTCTGGGCGATCCGCGAGGGCCGCCAGGCGGCACGCTCGATCGACGAGGCGTTGATGGGGTCGAGCGTTCTCCCGCGCTGAACCCAGGAGCGTGCAGCGATACTAACGATTGATCGCGGTCGTGGTATCGGCCGCGGCCCCCATCGTTATCGACCGCACCGCGCCGATGCTGCTCAGCGATCCGGCACTCGACGGTGGCTCCGAATTGCTGTGCGCGGCC
>NZ_RZQY01001188.1:0-798 GCF_003998575.1 Mesorhizobium sp. M7A.F.Ca.CA.001.10.2.1
GATGACGACCCCACTTCAGCGTTTGCCATGGCTGTCGAGAAACGCAGCCAACAATCGCGAAACCTGATCAGAAGCCTCACGCGTCGGGAAGTGTCCGATGCCATCCAGCACCACCCGCCTGTAGAACGCGGTGAAATGCTCTTCGAGCCCCTCTGAGGACTGGGCAAACACAACGCGGTCGGCGCCACCATGAAGCGTCAGGATCGGCACCGTGATGATCTTGACCGCTGCTTGCCGGCGGGCGAGTTCGGCATAGCGGGGATCGGGCTCGGCCTCTTCCCATCGGACCCGATAGGAATGCAACGTCACATCCGCCCAGTCAGGATTTTCGAACGAACTCGCGACACCATCGAAAATAGCGTCGTCGAACCAGCCTGATGGACCCCAGCTGTCCCACTGGTATCTGGCGAATTCCTTGCCGTTGTTTCGTACGAACTCGGCGCCCCGTGCCGTCGCCATGAACCATTGATACCAAAATGCTTTCGCTTGTCCGGGCGCCGGCGTTGCTGGTTTGCCTGGTTGCCAGCCGAGCGACAGCGCAGCACAGCACTTGATGCGGTCCGGGAAAACCGACGCGAGCAGATAGGATATCCGGGCGCCCCAATCGTGTCCGACGACTGCAAAGCGGCTGAGGCCAAGCGCATCGGCAAAATCCAGCACATCCTGCGCCATCGCGGCAATCTCGCCCGAGCGCATGATTTCTTTTGACAGGAACGATGTCGGCCCGAAGCCCCGCAACCAAGGCGAAAACGTCCGGAAGCCAGCTTCATGAAGGACCGGCGAAATCCGAGCGTATGT
>NZ_RZQY01001189.1:0-787 GCF_003998575.1 Mesorhizobium sp. M7A.F.Ca.CA.001.10.2.1
CATCTCCAGCACGGTGACGGCCCTGGTCCAGACCGGCGGCAGGATCACCGGTGTCGACACATCGCATGGCCTGATTGCATCGGACGAGGTGGTGGTCGCGGCCGGCGTTGGCTCGCCGGAGATCGCCGCGACCGCCGGGATCAACCTGCCGATCGAAACGCCGCCCGGCCTGATCGTCCATTCGCGACCGCACGAAAAGCTGCTCAACGGGCTGGTGCTGGCCGAGCGGCTGCACATGCGCCAGACGGCGGAAGGCCGCATCATCGCCGGCTCGGATTTTGGCGGAGCCGATCCGGGCATGGATGCCGAAGCCACCGCCCACGCCCTGTTTGCGGCCATGAAGGCCATGCTGCGCGACAGCGATGGGTTGGAACTCGATTTCCACACGGTCGGCTACCGGCCGACGCCGATCGACGGCTTTCCGATCATTGGCCGCGCCGAGGGCTTGGACGGTGTCTATGTCGCCGTCATGCATTCCGGCATCACGTTGGCGCCGGCCATCGGCCTGTTCGCCGCTCGGGAAATCCTCGACGGCGAGCGCGACCCCTTACTTGCCCCTTATGGATTGTCGCGTTTCGCTCAATAGGCGGGCGGACGCCGAAAGCCGCCGGTCAGTGGTTCGATTGCCCTGGCGATGCCGAGCAGCTGTGACTCCGACCAGCGTTTGCCGACCAGTTGCAAGCCGATCGGCAAGCCCTCGCTGCCCTGTCCGCATGGGATGGAAAGCGCCGGATGGCCGCTGTAGTTGAAGACGGCGCCATAGGCCGGCAGCATCCAGTAGCTCTGC
>NZ_RZQY01000118.1:0-12190 GCF_003998575.1 Mesorhizobium sp. M7A.F.Ca.CA.001.10.2.1
ACAGGCGGCAGGGCGCACCATGCTGTTCGGCATCAATGCCGGTATGTATCACCCGAACCTCGCGCCGGTCGGCCTCTATGTCGAGCGTGGCCAGGAGATGGCCTCGGTGAAAACGGGATCGGGAAGCGGCAATTTTTCCCTGCAGCCGAACGGCATTTTCTACATGCGCGACGGCAAGGCCGCGGTCCGCGCCACCAGGGATTTCGTGAAAAGGCGCCCGACCGTCGACTATGCGACGCAATCGGGGCCGATGCTGGTGATCGACGGCAAGCTGCATCCAAAATTCCAGGCTGACGGCACTTCGCGGAAAACCCGAGACGGTGTCGGGGTGCGAAAGGACGGCGTCGCGGTTTTTGCGATTTCGAACGGCATGGTGACCTTCCATGCCTTCGCCCGTCTGTTCCGCGATGCGCTCGGCTGCGACAACGCGCTCTTCCTCGACGGCACGATATCAAGCTTGTTTGCGCCTGCCATCGGCCGCAAAGACGACTATTGGAATCTCGGGCCGATGATCGGCGTTTTCAAAAAATCCTAGCCGGTTTCCATCGCGCTTGCCGCACGCGGTATGGGCGAAAAAAACTTGATTCAAACTTTATTGGTAATTTCTCATTCATAACTGATCTGGTTTGTCCGTCGGCTGTCGTTTTGCCCTCGGTCTGTTGTGTTTTGAGTACAGGTCCAGATGCGGATTCCGGGCGTCGTCAGTTTTTTGATCGCATCGCTATGCCTTGCCGGCTGCTCGTCGACGGCCGGCGTCGACGCGCTGGATTTGCAGAAACCGTCCAACGAGACCACCAGTTCCGTGATCCGGCCGCCGGCACCGATCGCCGCTGCTCCGGCGGCAAGGGGCAACAGGGCGGCAAGGGCCGGATTGGCTCCCATGTCTGACAACGGTCCGGGGGAAAAACCGCGCCCGTTCGGCTTGGCGGAGGAGGAAGAGACGGGCGTGTTTGCCGCGCCCGACGTGCCTGATCCCCAAGTGCCTGATGTCGGCGGGCTGCCGGTCGAGCCGGCAGCCTTGGTGTCGCCGCCCAAGCTGTTGACCCGCGCGGCACCGGCCATGCTGGCCGGGCCGCTCACCCGTTACGGATTTCGCGACGCCAAGCCGATCAATTTCGGCAAGGGTTCGCCTCGCCGCCTTGCAGTGCACGGCGTCGACGTCTCGCGTTGGCAAGGCAACGTCAACTGGGACAAATTGCGGGCCCAGGGCGCCAACTTCGCCTACATCAAGGCGACCGACGGTGGCGACCACCTCGATCCGATGTTCATGAAAAACTGGCGCAGCGCCGACGCCGCCGGCTTGAAGCGCGGCGCCTACCATTTCTTCTACTGGTGCCGCACGGCCGGCGAGCAGGCGGACTGGTTCATCCGCAACGTGCCCAGGGTCGAAGGCGCACTGCCGCCGGTGATCGACGTCGAATGGAACGGCGAGTCCAGCTGCAAGCGGCGGCCGTCGCGCGAAAAGGTGCTGGAAAAGATGCAGGTGTTCATGGACAAGCTGGAGCGGCATTACGGCCAACGTCCCATCATCTACACCGCGCCCGATTTCTACCGCGACAATCTCAGGGGCGAATTCCTCGACTATCCGTTCTGGCTGCGTGCCGTGGCCCAGCATCCGTCAAAGGTCTATCCCGGCCGCAAATGGCTGTTCTGGCAGTATTCCGGCTCCGGCCTGTCGCACGGCGTCACCGGCCGCATAGACCTCAATGTCTTCCATGGCGACGAACGGCAATGGCGCGCCTGGGCCGGCGGCCGGCAGACGGTAGCCGACGCCAACTGAGACAGTCGTCAGTCCCGGCGCACTTCGCTCTGCCTGATGTCCGCGGTCTGGGCAACGCGACATCGGGCTGCTCGATGGACACGCTTCCGCCGGCAGCATTCGCTGAGGAAAGTGTCCGGCTCTTTGACCGACATGGACGCATGGGAGGAAAGATGGGTGTGTCATCGGAGGCTCTGGCACAGAGCCGTCAAACGATCAGCGCTTACGAGGATTATGCGGAACAATATGATGCCATCGTGCGCCATGTTCCCAACGAGAGGGAGCAGGCATCGCTCAAGCGCCTGGTGGCAATCGCCGGTACAGGCGGCCGGATTCTGGAAGTCGGGTCCGGAGCCGGATACGACGCGGATTTTCTGGAGACTTTGGGTGTCAAAGTCCGGCGCACCGACGCGACCAAGCGGTTTCTGGAACTGCAGGCCGCGCGTGGCAAGCATGGCGAGTTGCTCGATCTCATCACCGATGATCTCGGCGGCCCCTACGACGCGGTTCTGGCCCTGTGCGTCCTCATCCATGTGCCTCGCGACGAGACCGACCAGGTGCTTGCCAAGATAGCCGGGTCGCTGCGCCCGGGCGGCGCCTTTCTCGTCTCGATGCGTAATGGCGACGGCGAGACATCAGGCGAATATCATACGGTCTACTGGCGCAGGGACGACTTCGCGGCCCGTCTCGAAGGCGCCGGGCTCGTCCTCATCAGGGACGATTTCAACGTCGGCCGCGATAGCGAAGAATGGAACACGTTCCTGGCCGTGAAGCCTGCATGACGCGGCGTGGGCTGTTGCCGTTTGCGCTGCTCAACCTTTTCAGATTTTGCGAATAAGCAAGACATTGCCGCAGCCTTGCTGTCTATGTGCGAGTTCCTGCACTCCTGGGGGGAGACGAGTTGGAACTCAAGATCATGCTTGTCGGCTTTGCCTGCGTGGTCGCGGGCGCGCTGTCGTTCATCACCTTCATGAAATGGCGAGAGGTGAAGGCACTCAGCCGCTGGCTGCCGACGCCGGGAAAGATCATTTCCTCGCGCGTCGAGGCACGTGAGGTCAGAAACTCGGGCGTTGGTTCGGACAGCACTGACACCACCGAAATGCGCAATTTTCCGGCGATCACCTTCGAATACAAGATCGGCGGCAAGAAATTTCAAAGCTCGCGCTACAGCGTGAAAGAGAATTTGGGGAATTTCGAAGTCACGGAGACCCTTGCCCAGTTTCCCCGCGGCGCGGAGGTGACTGTCTTCTACAATCCGGCCGATCCGAGCAAAGCGGTGATCGAGCGCACCCTGCCGGACGGCGCCTTCAAGTTCATGGTCCAACTCTCGGCCGGCCTAGTGTTCGGCGCGGTTGTGCTGGTGTTTTCCGTCGGCGGTGTTCTGGAGGCGATCGGGCCGCATTTGCCCAAACCGCAGAATCTCGGTGCCGCGGCGTTGCTGCTTTTTATGGGCTTGTTCATCCTGAGCATCGGTTTCGCCCAGAAAGCGTTGGCCGAGCAGGCGGCAAAATGGCCGATCGTGGTTGGCCGCATCGACACTTCAGGTCTGCAGGCGCTCCGAAACCATTCAGGCTATGGCCGCTGGCGCACCGTCTTCAAATCCCGCATCGTCTACTCCTATGGCGTCGCCGGCCAGCGCTACAGCGCCGATCGTGTAACGTTCGGCGCCACCGTGACCGCCTCGCTGTCCGGCCTCGTCGGCGGCCAGGCACGGCAGTATATCGAAGGCAGCAAGGTCGACGTCCACTATGACCCCGCCAACCCCGGCTCGGCAGTGCTCGAATGCCGGGTCCGGGGGCTTTGGCTGCTATGGACCTGCTCGGCAGGTTTTCTCGGTGGCGCGGCCTTTCTGCTCGGGCTGGTTTGAGCGTGCCAGCCGACTTCGCCAATGCCAATTCAGACGGCTCCGCATGGGATGCCTTTACCTTGACAGGATGCAGCGATGAATAGGGTGCGATCGATCATCTGGGCCTGCGCCCTGCTTGCATCCGCGACAATGTCCGCGATGGCAGACGAGCCGGCGCCGTCGCGCTCGCCGATCGACAAATGCGTCTGGGAAAGGTTGTCTGACAAAAATATCGGGCTGGCCGCCTGGGCGCAACGCTGCGACTTCGGCTTCCGCCAGATTCATTTCGAATTCGCCGACAACGCGCTTGCCATCAAATACAGCGACGGCGGCGCGGCCGATCCTCTCGTCGAACTGTTCGACATCATATCGGGTGAAACTGCCGAGGCTGCATTGCGCCGCCTGTTCCTGGAAAAAACCGACAAGACTGTCAGCGCCCGCTGCGTGCTGACGCCTTACACGCAGGGCACGGAGCCTGCAGGCGTCAAACGCTACTCATTCAGCCCTGACGCCTCCTATGCGGAAGAACTCAAAGCGCTTGCCAGTTCCGACGAGGTTCCCGAACCGCCCTGCGGCGACTGGGGTGAAATGCCTGACGGCATCCAGTATTTCGAGGTGCCGGCGGGTGAGGGGCACAGGCTTCTGTTTGTGCGCATCGGCCAGGACGAGCCATTGTTTGACGAGCAGACGCTTCGCGTTTTCCGGAGGGGGTGAGAAGCGCTTTCTCGCCAGGTCAGGCGGATTCGGTCATGGCACCGATCCGCCGGTAGACGAACGGTTCTTCTCTCGAAGGAGCTGTGGCAATGCGCTTGGCTTCGTCGATCAGCATTGCCATGCGAGCATGGATCGGCGATTTCGCGCAAGCGGGGTCCGTTGCAGCGGCATCGCCGGCGATCGCCATCGCCTGGCAGCGGCAGCCGCCCCAGTCGATCTCGCGCCGCTCACAGCCGCGACAGGGTTCCTGCATCCAGTCCGTGCCGCGAAAGGCATTGAACCCCGGTGAATCGGCCCAGATCGAGGACAGCCTGCGTGGTTCGAAACGCTCGAAGCTGAGCGACGGGATCGTCTGTGCGGCATGGCAGGGCAGTACGGTGCCGTCAGGCGTCACCATGAAGGCGTCCCGCGCCCAGCCGCCCATGCACGGCTTGGGATAGATCGCGAAATAGTCCGGCGTCACAAAATCGATGTTGATGATGCCGGCCAGTCGCTCCTGTGCCTCCGCAACGATCTCCGCCTGCCTGTCGACCGCTTCACGCTCGGGCATCAGTTGGTCGCGATTGGTCAACGCCCAGCCGGCATACTGCACATTGGCGATCTCGAGCCTCTCCGCGCCCAGCGAAAGGGCGAGATCGATGAATTCCGGCACTTCCTCGATGTTATGGCGATGGATCGGTGCGTTGATGGTAAGAGGCAGACCGGCAACGCGCGCGCGGCGTGCCGTCTCCAGCTTCTTTTCGTGAGCGCCCTTGTGGTTGCCGATGCGATCGGTGGTCGCCGGCCGCGCGCCCTGAAAGCTCAGTTGCAGATGGTCGAGGCCGGCTTCGGCAAATGCCTCGATACGGCCCTCGACGATGCCAACGCCCGCGGTAATCAGATTGGTGTAGACGCCGCGCCCCGCAAGCCCGGCGATCAATTGCTCGAGGTCGCGGCGCAGTGTCGGCTCGCCACCGGACAGATGCACCTGGAGCACTCCCAGATCGGCGGCCTCCGAGAACAGGGCGAGCCAGGTCTCTGTGTCGAGTTCGCGATTGGCCTTCAGCAGTTCCAGCGGATTGGAGCAATAAGGGCATTGCAGCGGGCAGCGATGCGTCAGTTCCGCCAGCATGCCGATTGGAGGGAGGAGGGGCGTGCTCATAACCTCACCAGCAGCTTGTCCGACCATTCCTGCAGGAAGGCGAGGACGTCGGTCGCCACGGCCTCCTGTTCGGCCTCATAATCCGCGGCAAGGCCAGCAATGATATCGCCTGCCGTTGACCGTCCATCGCAGCGGCGCAAAATATCGAGACTGACATCGTTCGGCCAGAATATCTTTTCGGGTGAAAGCACGGCGAATGCCTGCCGCACGGAATCGTATTGTATGCGCACGTGTTTCGGCAGCGAAGGTACCGATCGCAACGACACCACGGCTCTTTCGCGCAGCGCCATCATTGGGCTGCCTCGGGCTGGAAGGCGCCGGGCGGTATGTTTCCCTGCTCGCCATAGGCGTGTTGAAGCGCGTCAAGCATGGCCCAGAGTATATCGCATTTGAACACCAGTGCATCGATTGCCTGCTGCTGGCGCTCCGCCGTATCGGCATGGCTGAGCACGTAGGCGAGGGCGAAGTCGGCGTCACGCGAGGCCTGTTCGGGCCGTTGCCTGAAATAGGCCAGCGTGTCCTCGGTGATGTAGTCGTATTTGGCCAGCATTGCCGGCACCCGCTCGCCGATGATGAGTGGCGAGAACATCTCGGTCAGCGAGGACGCGACCGCCTCGAACAACGTCCGGTTTGTGCAAAAGGAAAGGTAAGCGCCCACCGCGAAGCGCGTCGCCGGCAGTGCCAGCCTTTCGCTCTTCACGGCCTCGGCGTCCAGGCCGAGCGAAGTTGCCAGATGCAGCCAGCGCGCGATGCCGCCGCTCCAGCCGTCCTCGCCGTCATGATCCTCGATCCGCTTGCGCCACGCGGCGCGAAACGCTGGATCCTCGGCATGCACGAGTATCATGGCATCCTTGCGCGGGATGACCGCCTGATAGCAATAGCGGTTCAGCGCCCAGGCCTTTATCTCGGCCTTCGACAATGCGCCGCTGGTCATCCTGTGGTGAAAGGGATGGCGATTGTGATAGCGCTCGGCGCCAACCTGCCTCAGCACGGCTTCGAGAGCGCTCTTGGAGAGTCCGCCTTTGGCTGCATCGCGGAAGTCGCTCAAAATTCCATCTCCATACCGTCGCTTGCGATTTCCCAGCCGGCCGCCTTGACCGCCGCGTGCTCGGCGGAATTCTCGTCAAGGATGGGATTGGTGTTGTTGATGTGGACGAAGACGCGACGGCCGACCCTCACATCGGCCAAGCCTGCGATCGAACCCGATTCTCCCGAGATCGCCAGATGCCCCATGCGCGCGCCGGTTTTCTGACCGACGCCGGCGACGATCATCTCGTCGTCGGTATAGACCGTGCCGTCGAACAGAAGCCAGGCGGCATCGGTGAGACGCGTGCGCAAGGCCGCATCGATGCGCGCGCAGCCCGGAATATAGAAGACGGAGCCGCGGCTGCCGATGCCGGCAATTCGGACTCCGATCGTATCACCTGCGTCGGAGCTGAAATTGGCATCCGGATGGTCTCTATCCTCCAGATAGAGTGCTATCTTCCCGGGCACTGGAAAGGGCTCGATCATTACGCCGGTCTCGCGGCCTTCTGCGTCGCAAATGGCCAATTCTTTCGCCGGCGGCAGGATGCGCCGCGGCACAAGCGCTGGATCGAGAACGTTGAAAATCGAATTCGCCTCCAGCGTCGCCAGAACCTGCGCCGTTGCATAAATGGCGAAAGGCTGCCGCTCGCGCAGGCTGAGCAGTCCAGCGATATGATCGACATCGGCGTTGGTCAGCACCACCGCGCGAATAGGCGTGGAGCGCAGCGGCGCATCGCCCGCAGGCTGCAGTTCAGGTGTTGCAGCGATTTGCTGGCGAATGTCGGGCGAGGCATTGAAAAGAACCCAGCCGAACCCGTCCGCGGAGGCGGCGATACTGGACTGGGTTCGTGAATGCACCCCGGCCATGCCGGTGCGAGCCGCACGACTCAGACGGTAGTTGCAGTTCCATTGCGGAAAGCCGCCGCCCGCCGCCGATCCGATGATCCTCAAATGCATGAAAATGCCCGCGCGCCGGCTTCTCTGACCTGCAGGCAATTTGCAGTCACAAAAAACGCTTCGCGCGCTTTGCGTGCGTCAAAATCTTTCACGAAAATCCATGGGGCGAGGGGATGCGCGCCCCTGTCGCCAGGGACGCGCACCTCTGCGGCCTACTTCTTGGGAGTAATTTCAGCAGGCAGATACCGTGAAATTTCGAAGCCAGCGGCAACCTGACACATGGTCGGTTTTTTCCAGTTCTTCTTCATGACATTTCTCCTCTTAATACCAGCCCGAAGGGACCGATCCTGTCGTTAGCCAACCATTGCAGGGCACCGACGCAATGGCTCGTCCATCAAGTCTCAAAATGGACAAATGAAACAATAGGTTTTGAAAAGTTGAAAACCAACTATCGAGAATAATTGCAGTCCTTACTTCAATTGTTCGTTGTATAGGGTTTTTTCTCCTCCAGTGGAAGGTTTGCATCTTCCCACCCATCAGCGCCGAGCGGATACCAGATTACCGAACTGTAGCCCCACTCGACGGCCCGTTTCGCCGCATTCCACGACATCCAGCAATTCGTCATGCAGTAGAACAGAATCGCGCGCGACTTGTCCGTCCCGGCCTTGGCCTCGAGGCCTTGGCGAAAATAGCTGGCGGTCTCCTGCGAAATAGCGCCGTATCCCACATTGGCCAGCCATATGCTGCCTGGGATGTCCTTTCTGACCTTGTCCCTCCATATGGTTCCTGCCGGCAAATTGGTCGGTTTGGGCGTGTCCGGCATCACGTCGAAGAAGATCGCCTTTTTCGCCCGCCACAGCGCTTCCGCTTCCACCGTCGTCACCACCCTCGCGCCTTGCAGCGTCCGCGGCACCGGCGCCCGATAGTCGTCCATCCGGAAACCGCTGGGTTCGGCGACATCGCCAGCCCATGTCGGCTCGGTCAGACCCAGAAGGCTCGCGGCGACCAGCAAGAAAATAGTCTCCCTTCCATTCATTGGGTAATCAGGTTGTCGTGTTCGTCGATCAGCGGCACGTTATAGCTCAGCAGGATCCTGGTGATCTCCGCCTGGTTTTCCCTGATCACTCGGTTGAGCGTCCGCTTCCATTCCTGGTCGGACGGACGTACGCCCATGGTAATGCGGTAAGACATGCGCGAGCCGGTTTTTTCCTTCACCAGTGGAACGATCGTCACATCAGCTCCGAGTTCCTTGGCATAGTAACCTGCCATCGGTCCCCACAGCACCGCCGCATCGATCTTGTGTGCCAGCATGTCCTTGATCATGACCTCCCCCATGGATGGGGTGACGCGGGTATCCACCGCAAGCGGATAGATCTTGGCGGTCCGCAGGAGCTTGTTGGCGGCCATGTTGGCGGTTGGCGGCGTGCTTTCAACGACGCCGATCGTCTTGCCCTTGAGTCTGGGATCCTCGATCGTTTCCACGCCTTCCATATCGTGGCTTTTCGGATGCACAAGCACATAGGCGGAGCGATAGTAGGCGTTGGTGTTCTGCACCAGCTCATCGCCCTGGGCATAGCCCATGATGATGTCGCATCGGTTGGCCCCCAACGTATTGCGCACGAAGCCGGTGATCGTGGGAAACCAGGTGTAGGAGACGGACTTGCGCCCGGTTTTCGCGGCAACCAGCTCTGCCAGCTTGTTTTCGAATCCTTCGCCGCTCTTGTCGGTGAAGGGCATATTCGAGGGATCGGCGCAGACGCGCAAGATGTCGGGGTCGACCAGTTCTCCCGCCGCACCAAGGCCGGCGCTTTGCGCATGCGCATTCGACGGCAGCAAGGCGAGCGTGCCGAGGATCGGCAGAACGACGCGCAGCTTCAATGCATCGCGGCCAATCATGTCACCCACCCATGCAGGATGCTTCGGCATCCTTCGCCGCCTGGGCCTTGTCTTCGTGCTTGGGCGGCCGTCCGCGGGGCGCCGCGCCATCTGCGCGCGCGCGCAGGTAGATGTAGAGGTCGTCCATGTAGCAATAGACATTCTTGTTGTCGCCAAAGGCAGGCATGACGTTTTCCTTGCCGCCGCCGACATTCTTGCGGCCCTCGGCGACGATCGAGAGGAACGTGCCGTAATCCATGTTTTTCAGGCTGTTGACCAAAGCCGGCGCATAGCTCGAACCTGTTGCATCCTGTCCGTGGCAGACATGGCAATCGGAGTGATACCGGCGGTAGCCGCTGAACGTGTACCAATCGACGGTTCCGTTTTCGATATTGTAGGTCGGATTTCCATCCGCATCCAAATACTTGCCGCCTTCTTCCTTCACCGCCTTGGCTTTTTCCATGCTGTCGTCGGCCTGGGCGACGCCTGAGCTTGCCAGAGGCAGCAGAGCCAGGACCAAAGCCGAAATTACAATGCGAACGGACATTCAAACTTCCTTCATTTGCCAATGGACACGGTTTTGCTGGCGCGACCGGCATTGATCGGTGTTTTGGGTGCGTAACCGAATCGAGAGCCCGGCCATGGCTTCCGGATGATCCGGGCTCTCGTTCTTCAAGCCTTTGGTCTCACAAGACCTGAGGCGTTCTCAAGGTTCCCAGCGCATCAATCCGGGAGACCGAAGACGGTGAGCTGACCGCCCAGCGTCGTGTAGTCGGCAAGTGCCGCGTAGCCACCGACGGCACCAAGACCAGCGGTGCCAACGACGGCGGCCTCATCGCCTTGGGCACGGCCCTGATCGACGGCGCCATGCCAGGCAGCGGCGTTATCAGGCGAAAGCAGGCCGCCTGCCAGGCCAATACCTGCCCAGCCGCCAACACCCGACAGAACGGCGATGTACTGCTTGCCGCCCTGCTCGTAGGTCGTGATGTTGCCGATGATGCCGGACGGGGTCTTGAACTTGTAGAGTTCCTTGCCGTCCTTATCGACCGCCTTGATGTAGCCTTCGAGCGTGCCGTAGAAGACGACGTCGCCATCCGTGGCCAACGCGCCAGACCACACCGAGAACATCTCGGGCTTCGACCAGACGATCTCACCCTTGGCTGCATCCCAGGCAATGAAGTTGCCCATGCTGCCGTCGCCGCCAGGGGCCGGGTACATCGACACGGTGGCGCCAACATAGGGCTGACCGGCGGTGTAGCTTACCTTGTAAGGCTCATAGTCCATGCAGACATGGTTGGTCGGGACATAGAACAGCCCGGTCTTCGGCGAGTAGGCGGCCGGCTGCTGGTCTTTGGTTCCAAGCGCGGCCGGGCAGATGCCGGTCGAGTTGGTGTCTTCGCCGTTTTGCTGGGTCGAATATTTCGCCACGACCTGCGGGCGGCCATACTGATCGCTCTTTGGGTCCATGTTGACTTCCGTCGCCCAGTTCACCGACGGATCGTATTTTTTGGCGACGAGAAGGTCGCCGCTGGCGCGATCCATGGTGTAGGCAAAGCCGTTGCGGTCGAAATGCACCAGCACATCGTGCTTGGCGCCGTTGACCTCCATGCCGTCGACGAGGATCATCTCATTGACGCCGTCATAGTCCCATTCGTCATGCGGGGTCATCTGGTAGAGCCATTTGGCAACACCCGTGTCCGCATCGCGGGCCATGATCGTCATCGACCAGCGATTGTCGCCGGGGCGTTGTACGGGGTTCCACGTCGAGGGATTGCCGGTGCCATAGTAGACCAGGTTCAGCTTGGGATCATAGGAATACCATCCCCATGTCGTGCCGCCGCCTGTCTTCCACTGCTCGCCTTCCCAAGTGTTCGTGCCGGAGTCCTTGCCCACCGGCTTGCCGAGATGCGTGGTCTTTTCGGGATCGATCAGGGTGTCTGCGTCCGGACCTTCCGAATAGGCTTTCCAGGCGAGTTTGCCATCTTTCAGATTGTAGGCGGCCAGCCAGCCGCGAACACCGAATTCGGCGCCGGAGACGCCGATGAGCACCTTGTCCTTGACGACGACGGGGGCAGCCGTACCGGATTCGCCTTTGCCGCCATCGGTCTGGTCACCGTTCTTGACCGACCAGACGACCTTGCCGGTCTTCGCATCGAGGGCGACGACCGTGGTGTCGGCCTGATTGAGAATGATCTTGCCGTCACCATAGGCAACACCGCGATTGACCGTATCGCAACACATGATCGGAATGACGTTGGGATCCTGCTTGGGTTCGTATTTCCAAAGGATCTTCCCGTCATTCTTGAGGTCGAGCGCAAAGACATTGTTCGGGAAAGGCGTGTGGACATACATCACATCGCCGATGATAAGCGGTCCACCCTCGTGGCCTCGCAGCACGCCGGTGGAAAAGGTCCACTTGACCTGCAGGTTCTTCACATTGTCCGCAGTAATCTGGTTGAGTTTGGAATAGCGGGTGTTGGCGTAGTCACCCGTCTGCATTGCCCAGTTCTTCGAATCCGAAGCCAGCTTTGCAAGGTCCTCGTTAGCCGACGCCGTATAGGCCGCGCCGAGCGACAGAAACGCCGCAGTGGTTAGAATATAGGTAGCTTTCGTAAGTACACGCATCCGAATTCCTCCCGAGGTTCATAGTGATGAATCATTTGCTGAGCCCACAAGGGCTTGCCCAAGCGATTCACGGGGGGGAAATATTTCCGGCAGCGTGTCACGACCTAAGCCAGATGTGCAGAGGGCACCGTTACTGCCCACCTCACCTTGGCCTACGAAAGACTGTCGCCGCTCCCTAATGACGGTGACGCCCTTGAAGCCGGAAACAGGGTGAGGCTATGTCATCGCAAAACGCTAGGCAAGCAAAAAAGCCTGGGTGTCTTTTTGCACCGCAATATCGTGAATGATGCGGTGCAATATAAGGAAA
>NZ_RZQY01001190.1:0-785 GCF_003998575.1 Mesorhizobium sp. M7A.F.Ca.CA.001.10.2.1
GTCATGGACCGGTTAAGCACGCTGTCGGGCCGGGTTGACGAACTCGCCGGCCGCGCCAATCTGCCGGAGCAGGCGATGGAGCGCCTGGCCAAGCAGATTGCACTCATCGCTGACAAGATCGACCAGGCACCAGCCATGCCTGACGCCGACTACATCTTCCATGGGCTGGAGCAGCGCTTCGACGTGCTGTCGAGCATGATGGAACGCCGCCAGGGTGACGCCATCGAACAGGGCAACATGCTGTTCCGCGATCTCGAACGCAGGCTGGATGAGGTTGCCGACAGGCTGGACCAGCGCATGCCGCAGATCGACAGCGCCGGCATCATGGACGCCATCGATGCCCGCTTTACGGCGCTCGCCAAGCGTATGGAAACGCGTGTACCCGATCCCGCGGGCGAAGCCGCAATCCGCGGCCTGGAGAGCCGGCTCGAAGACATTTCAAGCCGGCTGGATGCGTCGGCCGCGCAGGTGGCCGGCATCGATCCGGCGCTGATCCGCAGCCTGGAAGCACAGGTTGCCGGCCTGTCCGCCCATCTTTCCAGGCCCAGCACCCCGCTGCCGGAATTCGAGGACATCAGCCCGCGTCTCAACGAAATTGAAAAGTCGCTCGCAGGAACCCGCGATTCCATCCTTGGCGCAGCGCGCGAAGCCGCCGAGAACGCGGTGCAATCACTTGCCGGTTCGAGCGCCAATACGACCGCTGTTTCCGGCCTCGCCCAGGATTTGAAGACGCTTGAAACGCTGACGCGGCGCTCCGACGAGCGCAATTCGAGAACGTTCGAGGC
>NZ_RZQY01001191.1:0-784 GCF_003998575.1 Mesorhizobium sp. M7A.F.Ca.CA.001.10.2.1
ATGATGTAGCGTTCAACGACCTTCATGAAGGCTTTTCTCGATTTTTTCGAACGGCATCATGCCACCGAACAAGGTAGCTGTCCGGCAGCGCCTGCACAACTGGCTCCATCAGATGGTCGATCCGGGTTCTGTCCCACATTACGCCCCCCGGCTGGGCGGAGTGTCGGCGGGAATAGATAAGAAAGGGCGAACATCGATGGTTAACAACAGGTTGCGGCAAAAAGCGGGGCCGTGCCGCGACGAATCGTCATCGATTCCATAGGTCATATGGGATGCCAATTCGGCAAAGTCTTGCCAAATGCCGGAAAACGACCAAATGTCGCGCATCGTTTCGAACCGCTTCCCCAAAAGTCGCGCATTCCCTGAAAGCAGGACATGATGAATCAAAGACCGTCGATCGCCTTCGCCAAATTTTCCGGGTCCCAGAGCGCGGTAAACAAGAAGGGCACTGTCTTCGTGTTCGCGGCGGATGAGGGCGGCCTGAGCGACGTCGCCAAGGCCGGCGATCCCGGCAAGACATTGGAGCGGGCCTTTCCCGTGGCTGAGTTCATGGGCAAGTTCGCCAGTACGGTGGAAGTTCTGGCGCCGCAGGGAGCGTCGCTCGACAGACTGGTGGCGATAGGCACCGGCAAGGTGTCGGGACTGGACGAATATGCGTGGCTGAAGCTTGGCGGCACCGTTGCCGCGTCGCTGCGCAAGGCGACCGAAGTGGCGGTGGTCCTCAATGTGGCCGGCGCTTCGCCGAGTGCGAAGGACGCGGCAAACCTTGCCGCGGGCATTCTCC
>NZ_RZQY01001192.1:0-778 GCF_003998575.1 Mesorhizobium sp. M7A.F.Ca.CA.001.10.2.1
GACAGATAGAGCACGGCCACCTTCGGATTGAGCAGATTGGTCATCAGGCCCATGGCGAAAAGCTTGCGCGGCCTGTCCCTCGGCAATTCGCGCACTTCGAACGGCGAGCGTCCGCCCGGCTTCACCGCCTGCCAGGCCAGCCACAGCAGGTAGAGCACGCCGGCAAAGCGCAGCGCGTCATAGGCGTAGGGCACGGCGAGCAGCAGCGCGGTGATGCCGAACGCCGCCGCCAGCACATAGAAGACAAAACCGAGTGCCACGCCGCCAAGCGAGATCAGCCCCGCCTTCGGCCCCTGCGATAGGGAACGCGAGATCAGATAGATCATGTTGGGGCCAGGCGTCAGCACCATGCCGAGGCAGACCAGCGCGAAGGCGAGATGATTGGCTGTTTCGGGCATCTGTTCTTCCCCCGCGCGCCGCGAATGGACGCGCGATCCGGCAGGCGGCCAAGATGTGCCTGTCCCCGGCAGCGCGCGCAAGTGCATGGCGGCGCCAGCTATTGTTCCAGCTAGCCGCCGGTGCCTACGGATCAGCCGACGATGCGCAGGTTCGACAGTTCGTTGCCGATTTCCTTGAAATCGTTCGACAAACTGGCGCCGGTAGCGTTCCAGAACAGTTTTGCCGGCTTGCTCGCGTCCGTTGGATCCTTGCGGAAGCGCGAGTTCGACGAGCAGGATTTCAGCGCCTCGATCGCCTGCTGGTCGGCGATTTTAGTCGTGGACAGATCGAGCGCCACAGTCATCACCATGATGTTGGCTGCCTTGGCGTTGTTGCAAAG
>NZ_RZQY01001193.1:0-775 GCF_003998575.1 Mesorhizobium sp. M7A.F.Ca.CA.001.10.2.1
CGCGGCTCATGCCGACGACATGCTGGGATCTTATGTCGCGCGCATTTCCGATCGCGCCCATCAGGCGAGTGACGGCTATGCGCTGGACAATGCCGCGCAGATGGTGCGGCAGGACCGCGCCAACTGGCACAAATTCCACCGCCGTGACAGCGACGACGAGGCTGATGGCTGGTTCAGGACCAACGGTCAGCGCGCCGACCTGCAGCGCATGCTGGAACGCGGCGGCGCGATGAGTTCCTCGACCAAGCGCGCCATCGTCAATGGCGAACCGCTGATCCAGGTCGATGTCTACGAAAACAGCGTGCGCGTCAGCATTCTCGAGAACTGACCGTCGCCGGGGCGGCTGACCGTCGGCTTCGGGGGACGGCTGATAGGAGAAGGCGGCGCCTCAGCGCCGCCTTGCCATCGATAGATTCGGCGGCTGAAAAAATCAGGCCGCTTCTTCCTTGTCGTCATCTTCTTCGGACTCGTCGCCTTCAGCCTTCACGCTGTCCTCGGCGTCGTCCTCGTCTTCTTCGTCTTCATCTTCGTCGTCATCAGACAGGTCAGCGGCTTCGACCGCTGCTGCGGCGGGTTTCGGAAGCGGATTCAAGCGCCTCGGCGGGAGTTTCTTCTGTCACTTCGATTTCGTGATCGGAATTCATGGAAGCCTCCGTGGGGTTGGGGAACATGTTCCTTTTGCCACGGAGAGATCATCGCCATATGACTGTAAGCCGGCTTGAGCGGCCGGGAGCAGAGAATATTTTCTTCGCCTTAACCTGCGATCCGGGAGAAA
>NZ_RZQY01001194.1:0-770 GCF_003998575.1 Mesorhizobium sp. M7A.F.Ca.CA.001.10.2.1
GTTCGAAGACGGTGTCGAGCCGCTCGCCGGGCAGGCCTTGCCGGGCAAAGTCGGCGCCCGTCAGGATTTGCCCGCGCCTGGCTGTCGCGGGGGCCGTTCTTATCGGCGCGTCGACACTTGCCAGGCCGCTTTCCAGCCCCGATCGTTCCGCGTCCAGTTCGGCGATGTCGACACCGTGATCCATTTCCATACTTTCCCGTCCAGGCCGGGCATCGCCCGGCACGGCCATTTTTCCAGTTGTTGTGGGATGCTTATGCCATCCGATCTTTTCGGCAGTTTTTCCGAACTGTTGAATATTGTTTCTGAACTGTGTCTGGGCGGGGGGTGGCCCTCTTTGTTGGAGCTTGCGGGGGAGGGGAAGCCTCCGCCCGTGAGCGCCCTACGGCGCCCCCCTCTGGCCTGCCGGCCATCTCCCCCACCTGTGGGGAGATTGGCAGCTTCGGCGCCGGCGTTTTTCTGGAACCAGCCTTGAGGCCCCGCATTCTATGAGCAGGGACTTAAGGAGCGTGTCGTGAAAGCGGTTTTGGGCCTGGTCTGCGGCTTCGTGCTGACCCTTGCGGTCTTCGGCAGCGGACTGGGTTTTGCGGCCTGGCTGCTTGCCGCAAAGCCGCCGCGCCAGGCGACGGCCACCGTCAGCGTGGCGGAGCTGTGGACCAAAAAGGCGCGGCCGGTGAACAAGGCCGGGCAGGGCCTCGAACGCCTGCCGGCCAAACAGTCCGCGCCGCCCGACATCCCCGCCAAACCGCAGGAAACACCGCCCGACCCGACGG
>NZ_RZQY01001195.1:0-769 GCF_003998575.1 Mesorhizobium sp. M7A.F.Ca.CA.001.10.2.1
CGTCATGCCGCCGTCGGGCGGCCGCATCACTTTCGACGGTGCCGATTATCATCCATCCAGCCCGCAGGATGCCAAGCGGCTCGGCATCGTCACCATCTACCAGGAGCTCAGCCTGATCCCGACGCTGACGGTGGCGGAAAACATCTTTATCGGCCGCGCGCCGACCGGTCCGCTCGGGCTGGTCAGCTGGAGGCGGATGGAGCAGGACTCCCGCACGATCGTCGCCCGCGTCGGCCTCTCCATCGATCCGATGACGCCGGTGTCGGCGCTGTCGGTGGCCGAACAGCAACTGGTCGAGATTGCCCGCGCCCTGTCGCTGAAAAGCCGGCTGATCATCATGGACGAACCGACCTCGGCGCTGACCGAGACCGAGGTGCAGCGGTTGCTGTCGATCATGGACCGGCTGCGCAAGGACAAGGTCGCCATCATGTTCGTCACCCACCGGCTGGAGGAAGCCTCCGCCATCTGCGACCGCATGACGGTGCTGCGCGATGGGCGGCTGGCCGGGCATCTCGACCGTGAGGGTGGACCGATCGCCCTGCCCAAAATCATCGAGAAGATGGTTGGCCGCGCGGCGTCCGAGCTCTACGCCCGGCCGGCGCAACGCGCGGTGGCCGGCGATGTCGTGCTGTCGGTGCGCGGCCTGCGCACCGTGCGCGATCCCGAAGCGCCGCACGCCATCGTGCTCGACGGCGTCGACATCGACCTCAAGGCCGGTGAAATCCTCGGCGTTGCCGGGCTTGTCGGGTCGGGCCGCACCGAGCTGGCG
>NZ_RZQY01001196.1:0-764 GCF_003998575.1 Mesorhizobium sp. M7A.F.Ca.CA.001.10.2.1
CGTGGATGTCGATGAGGGGGCGGGCGGTCTCAGGGGTCATCAGGGTCTCCAATCCGGAATGCGGCGCGTCCGTCGGGACACCAGGCAACATCGCGGCACTATGAATTCGCCGGTCTCATGCCACTTCCCTGGCATCCGGCACAAGAGCCAGCGCTTCCGCGAAGCTTGAGGCGGTGAACTCGGGAACGGCGTTGGCGCTTTCGATGGCAAGCGTCGCCCCGGCGATGCCTTCGCGCAGGGCCACCCGCAGCGGCAGTCCGCGCAGCAAGGCAGCGACCGTTGCGCCCGCCAGCGCATCACCGGCCCCGGTGACGTCAGCGACCTTTCGGGGATTGGGCGGCATGATCGAAAAGGCGCCTGTTTCATCGAACCCCAGCACGGGCGCGTCGCCTGCCGTGACCACGCCACTGACGAGGCCGCTGCATCGCAACCCGTCGACGACCTCGCGCTCCCTGGCATTCGCGGCGACGCCGGCCAGCACCATGGCCTCGCGCCGGTTCATGAAGACCAGCGAGAGCTCCTTCAGCACCGGTATCAGCCGCACCACCTTGGCCGGCGAGATGGCAATGGCGAAAACCGGCTTGCCCGCGGCGAGCGCGACCAGCCGTTCCAGCGCCGCCGTCGGCAGGTTGGCGTCGCAGAACACGGCATCGGCGGCCGCGATTGCTTCGCGCACCCTGGAGCGGCGAATCTGTTTGGGAAAGGCCAACTCATAGAGCGCCATGTCGGCAAAGCCGACGATCAGCTCGCCTTCGCTGTCGATC
>NZ_RZQY01001197.1:0-762 GCF_003998575.1 Mesorhizobium sp. M7A.F.Ca.CA.001.10.2.1
GTTCCACTTCGTCAATTGATGGCTTTGAAGCGTCCGACAGGCGAAACTCTGGCCGGTTTGGTAAAAGCCAAGACCGGCCACGTCTTCAAGGATATCCGCTTGCTCGAGACCGCCTTGACGCATTCCAGTGCGGTCAAGGCCGCCACCAACAACCAGCGTCTTGAATTTCTTGGCGACCGCGTGCTCGGGCTTGTCGTCGCCGATATGCTTTTCGAAAAATTTCCCGATGCGCCGGAAGGTGAAATCGCGCCGCGTTTCAATGCGCTGGTCGATGCGCGGACATGCTCCGAGATCGGCATCGAAATGCAGCTGGAAGATCTGGTCCGCGCCGATTCTGCCTTGAAGATGCGGTCGCGTGGCTCGGGCGGAAACTATCTGGCGGATGCGGTCGAAGCCCTGATCGCGGCGGTTTACGTTGACGGTGGCATCGAGGCCGCGCGGCGGTTTGTCCTGCGCTACTGGGAACCGCGCTCGCATACGGTGATCACAAAGCCGCTCAATCCGAAATCCGATCTGCAGGAATGGATTGCCAAGACCAGCGATATCAGACCCGAATACGTGATCGAAAAGCGCGAAGGCCCGGACCACCAGCCCGTCTTCACCGTGTCCTTGCAGGTCCGCGGTTTTGCGCCGATAAGCGGCACTGGCGGCTCCCGCAGGGTTGCCGAAGAAGCGGCGGCTTCGGCATTTCTTGTGCGCGAAGGCGTCTGGGCCACCACATCGGCCCAAAAATCGGAGGGCGCGCGACCCTCCAGTGAAGGG
>NZ_RZQY01001198.1:0-761 GCF_003998575.1 Mesorhizobium sp. M7A.F.Ca.CA.001.10.2.1
GCCGAAAGGCAATGCCCGCCGCCGCTTCTGGAATGATTTCTTCTCTGGCGCTCCTGCGCGCGCGGCCGAAGCCGGCCAGCTTTCGCAGGCGCATGAAGCTGCCGTCGATCTCCTGCTGTCGGACACGCCCGCTTGCGGTCACATCGCGCTGGTTGGCGCCGGTCCGGGCGCCGAGGATCTTTTGACCTTGCGGGCCCATCGTCTGCTGATGGAAGCCGATGTCATCGTCCATGACGCGCTGGTGCCCGAGGCGGTCGTTGCCATGGGTCGCCGCGATGCCGAGCGCCTGCCGGTCGGAAAGCGTAAGGGCTGCCACACCAAGAGCCAGGCTGAGATCAATGCGCTGCTGGTCGAGCTTGGCCGTGAAGGCAAGCGTGTCGTGCGGCTGAAGTCGGGCGATCCGCTGGTGTTCGGCCGGGCCGGCGAAGAGATGGCGGCACTTCGTGATGCCGGCATCGCCTATGAGGTGGTTCCGGGTGTCACCGCGGCCTTTGCCGCCGCCGCCGATTTCGAACTGCCGCTGACCTTGCGCGGTGTCTCCTCGTCGATGGTGTTCACCACCGGCCACGACCTCAAGGGCAATTCGCTGCCCGACTGGGCCAAGCTCGCCATTTCCGGCGCCACCGTCGCCGTTTATATGGGCCGCTCGGTGGCCGCCGAGGTTGCCGGACGGCTGATCGAGGCCGGTCTGTCGCCGGACACTGCGGTGGCCGTGGTCGAGAATGCCAGCCTCGCCAACCGGCGTCGCTTCCACGGCACGC
>NZ_RZQY01001199.1:0-761 GCF_003998575.1 Mesorhizobium sp. M7A.F.Ca.CA.001.10.2.1
CTGTCAAGAACCTGACGGTGAAGGATACGCGCGGCGTAACCATGGTCGACGACATCTCCTTCGATATCAGGGCCGGCGAGATCGTCGGCATCGCCGGTGTCGCCGGCAACGGACAATCCGAACTGCTCGAGGCGATTTCCGGCATCAGGCGTGCGGTGTCCGGCTCGGTCATGCTCGACGGCAAGCCGATCGACCTGACCGGCGCCGCCGACCCGGGCGAACTGCGCGACCGCGGCCTGGCGCATGTGCCGGAGGACCGCCATCACGTCGGGCTGGTGCTGGCCTTCGAGGAGAACGAGAATTCGATCCTCGGCTATCACGATGATCCCCGTTATTTGAAGGGGCCGTTCCTCAACATCGATGCCATCCGCAACGATGCCAGGGACAAGATCGCCAAATACGATATCCGGCCGGCCGACTGCCGGCTGAAGACCGCCAATTTCTCCGGCGGCAACCAGCAGAAGATCGTGCTGGCGCGGGAGATGGAACAGGACCCTGGTGTTCTGATCGTTGGCCAGCCGACACGCGGCGTCGATGTCGGCGCCATCGAATTCATCCACAAGCGCCTGATCGCCATGCGCGACCAGGGCAAGGCGGTGCTGGTGGTGTCGGTCGAGCTGGACGAGATCCGTTCGCTGTCCGACCGTATCCTGGTGATGTTTGCGGGCCGCATCGTCGGCGAACGCGGCCCCGAAGCGACCGAGGGCGAGCTCGGCCTGCTGATGGCTGGCATCGAGCACCAGGAGGCAGCACTTTGAGCG
>NZ_RZQY01000119.1:0-12177 GCF_003998575.1 Mesorhizobium sp. M7A.F.Ca.CA.001.10.2.1
GTCCGATTGTGCCGCAACCTCGATGAGTTAGCCAAACATACGACCTACCTGTTGGGCGAAAAGTACCTTTGCCAGTCAACCCCAAAATTACTCGTCGAAGAATTCGCGAACGGAGCCCAGTATAGCTCTTACACAATGGGTAACGACGTCATCGGAATTTGCGCCGCTAGCTTCGGACCCCTACCCCATTTCGTCTATCGCCATTTCTCCTTTCCGGCCCTGCTGACAGAAGAAGAGCACAAACTGATCGCCAGTGTTTCGTTGAGTTGTTTGCGAATTCTCGACCTTGACTGGGGTCCAGCGCATATCGAATTTCGATGGACGAAGCGTGGTCTAATGGTCATTGAAGTTAATCCGCGTCTCCCAGGTGGGACCACCCCTCGGCTGGTTCAGTTGGCCTACGGCATCGACCTCATCACCGAGCACATCAAGCTTGCTATCGGCGAGGAATGGGATTTGCGCAAATGGCATTCGAATTTTGCGGCCGCGCGATTCCTCGTTCCTGATCGCGAGGGCATGTTTGCCTCAATGAATGTCGACAGGGCCACTGCTATACCAGGTGTCGCCGAGGTGAAATTATACGTCGAACCCAAAACTCCGATCATCAGGAAAGGAGATTACCGAGATACCATCGGACATGTCATCGCTGTGTCGGCCTGCCCAACTCAAACGGAGACAGCACTTCAGCGTGCAATCGACTCGATGGAGTGGTCGATTACCCCATTTCAGCAACATGGCCAACGGGAGTAATTTGCGACCGTTCGTCAAAAGGGCCACTAAATGTAGTCTCGGAGCGAAACGGATGTCTTGCCTTGGTTGGTGCTCGTTCCATCGGGGCAGGGGTATTCGAAAGCATGCCAGAGGCGTTTTGTCATTTGCGATGGCCTCCTTGATCAATGGCACGGCCGAACCGCCGGCGTCGGGCGTCTTGACCTAAATGCCGTTGTCGGTGAGCACGGGTGTGGATCCGATAGGGAACGGCCATGTACAAGAGTAGCAAGAAGTCTCTTGAGAGGGCGGGGGTGTCCTTCCCATACAATTCGAGGACGAGCTTCGAGGTGCGATCCGCTGCTGCCCGCCCTAAACTGCCCTTCCTAGGGTTGGTGGCTCGGACGGTAGGAGCCTGGTCGTCACAACAAGAGGGCGAGCCGTGGCAGACTATAGGGAAGCATTTGCCGCTTCGATGTTGCGAAGCGGAGGAATGAGGTTCGGTTGTTCGGCGAGGTCGACGCATCTCCTAGACGGATCGCTGCATTATCCAAGGGTGCCATTGGATCCACTTCACCTAGGCAGCCCAACCGGCTTTGGCCTCTACCGGGCTGATCCGTTCCTTCGGCCATCAATGAACCGCGGTCGCGCGCCGCTGGTCCTAAGGAAGTAGGAGATCAGATGAGGACAAACGGGGATGCTCTTTCATTGGCAAGGCTGCTCCGCGCCGGCGAACTGACGGCGGTATGGGTTGCCGTGAAGCAAAGCGCGATCTCGTTCGCGCCGCCCGCCGCGGCCGAGACACCGCAGCTCCATTGCCAGCAGTGAGCGCCTTCATGCTCAAGCATGATGCGCCGCGCGTGTTCGGCGTGTCGGCCAAAGATCGTGGTTCGCTGGTCAGGACGTGGACCCTAGCCTTGCGCCGCCAGCGGTGACCGGCACCATCGCTTTGGAGGTCGGCGCCTCGCTCCACCTCTTCAGGTGTCTACTAAGGCCTGTTGAATTCATCGTCAGTTTATGACGGCGGCTGCGAGAGGGTGATTGCGTTGCAGCATTGGTCGGTTTTGTCAGCTCGCGCGGCGGATACGCTTGAGGTCCTTGAGCTTGCAGAAGACGTTCTCGATCAGATGACGACATATAGAGTTCGAGATCGAGTGGCAGAGGCAAGGCGCGCCTCGATGCTGCGAGATGACGATCTTGGCGCGCGTTCGTTCAGATCGGCAATAACGGTGTTGCTGTCGAAAATCGGCAATCGGCTCGCCGAAGGCTATGCCGTCTATTAGCGGGTGACGCCCACCGCATGTAAACGATGTCCTGGCAGGAGAACGAAGCGGACGAGATGCCGAGCGCATCGGTGAGCGCATAGTCATGCCGCCTTTGGAGCGGTCTACGGCTTGGCTAAGGGTCGCCCTTTTGAGACCTGTGGTTGCGTCGATCATGGCGAACTCATGTTAGGCTAGTCCAACAGACCTCTAACAGCCCAACGGAACATCGGCTTTGACCCAATCGCGGTGAAGACGGTGTTCCAACTTCAGAAAGAGGCTGGAAGGCCACGCCACGGACTTCCCGTGCGCACGATCAAAGCGCGGCCTTTATATATTTAGTCGAAACTACAGTCCCATTCTTCGATAAACTGAGATATGCCGTTTGGACCTATCCGTGAACGCACCGCCCGCCCAATCGCCCCAGCGTTCCACCAGTTCTAGCCCTGCGCATTGGGCCATGCTATCGAGCTCCTGATGATAAACGTAACGAACGCGCTCTGGCAATCGCCGGACAGACGTACCAGAAAACCAAAACAGGTTTGAAATCAAATTCTGGTTGAGCGAATCGTGAGCTTCCGCCTTGACGAAGGTATTCTCGGAATCCACGGTTGTGGTAGTCATAGTAACCTTTATACCCCCAAGGAAGCCATCTAATATTGGCACGCGCACCTCTATTACCAAAGCCCCAGCTTCATCAAGAGCCTGCGCCGCACATTTCAGGCAGGATATTTGGTCTTCGCGCTTTAATAGCAGGGTCAGAGTACCATATACAGAATAGATCAGATTGTATCTCTTAACAGAATTGAAATCGACAATACTCCCTTTCCACGCTTTGATAAGATCTGTGCGGTCGGCGAGAAGCTTCAACATGGCGCCCGAATTGTCGATACCTTCGACCTTTACACCACGTTCGCTCAACGGCACAGCCACGCGTCCGTTTCCTATGCCAAGTTCAAGAGCAATCCCTCCACAGGAAAACCGCTCTAAGAAAGCGGCAGTTTCGTCTGCCTCTCCGGTCTTACCTTGCATTGTCGTATATATTTCATAAACGTCTGCCCAATTCTCGTCATAGTTCGTCGCATCACACATCGTGTGTCCTCGTTATGCTTGATGTTCTATTCTCACTGTGCGCGCTTTTTAACTGCGGCATAAGATTTTGCCGCCATATACTTTTGCCCACTTACGCGGACGAGCCCAAAGTGACCGGCGCTGGAGGAAGCCGGTCAGTCCCGCTTCAGGTCCACCAGAGAACAAGATCTGGCCGCGCAAATCCGAAAAAGCAATTCAGCAGCACGCGACGCTTTCCGTTGCCTGATTGACCGGTAACCCCGTGAACGAAGCCGCCATCGATTAGGGCGATATCCCCAGTTTTGAGCTCGAACTCGCGGCAAGGGACGGCCTCCAGATAGGCTGCCGAATAGGGGTATCCAGTGGTCTCCACACCTTGCGATATCCGGTCCGCAACCGTCGGCTTGTGGCTCCAGAGCTTCAGATTGCCGCCTTCCTCAGGCATGCTGGGATAGAGGTTGAGCGCTGCGACCGTATTGTGCGCCACCGCAGAAAGCTCGTAATCATCGCCAGCACGTAAGACTTGAGCGACGTCGTCGTGGGGATCCAAGGAAAACGTGCCTGTGCCCGACCAACTGAGGCCGCGACAAACATTGGCCTGGCCGTGTTCGGAACGCGCCAGCCGCAATTCGATGCCCTGGTTGTGAAGCTCTCGCTTCAACGCCCCGAATACCGCTCGAACCGGGTCAACCAAATTCTTAAAAAGGGCATCGACGTACGGCCGCGCGTTTTCGGCGTCTGCGAAATAGGTGGCTGCATCCTTTCTGTAGTGAGATGCGCCGACATATTGTCCGGGCACACCATCTTTACGCTCTCTGAGACCGGAGCTTCCAATAAAGTTCGTAGTGATCTCCTCGGCTACTTCGGTGCTGAAAGCTTGCTTGATGTGCAGAGCGGTGAGCTCACCTTTCAGGACCGAGATGATTTCCGCAGTGTTGATCGAGCCGGTCCGTTCTTTGATCGAAACCGGCGAGATGGCTGGCACTTGAGACATCTGACTAGGCATTGTCTTGCTCCTGTAGTGCGTGTTCAAGGATGGTGATGCCACGATCGAGTTCGGCATCGGTGATGGTTATCGGTGGGAGGACTTTGATAACGTCGCGATTTGGCCCCGAGGATTCGATAAGAAGGCCATTTTCGAATGCGACATCGTGCACGCGGCCGACAACTGCCGGTGAACGGCATTTCAGGCCGGCCATCAGACCGCGGCCGCGCTTCTGTTCGATGTACCTCGGAAATTTCGCAACCAGGCGATCGAGGTGCGTTTGCAGCCTGACGGCTGTCCGCTCGACACCTGCAGTAAATTTCCTATCCGACCACATCTTGCACATGGCTCCTGCCGTCACGAAGGCGAAATTGTTGCCTCTGAAGGTCCCGCTATGTTCTCCGGGCTTCCATACGTCCAAGTCGGGTCGAATCAGAACGATGGACAGCGGACTACCTGAACCGCTTAGTGACTTGGAAAGACACACAATATCCGGTTCGATTTTCGCGGACTCGAATGAGAAGAAATCGCCAGTTCGGCCCGCACCCGCCTGAATATCGTCGACGATAAAAACAATGCCGTGAGTACGGCAAATGCGCTGAATTTCCATGAGCCAAGCTGCAGACGCGGCGTTCATGCCGCCTTCCGCCTGGATGGTCTCCAGAATGATTGCGGCAGGCTTTTCTATGCCGCTCCCCGGGTCGCTCAAAACGCTGTCGATGTAACTGGCGGAATCGAAAGCTTGGCTCGGATAGCCGTCATAGGGAACACGGATCACATCGTGGCGAGCGACGCCTCCCAGTTCCCTGGTTGAGGCCGAGCCCGACACCGCTAGAGAGCCGAGCGACATGCCGTGGAACGCATTCGTAAAGGCCATGACGCTCGAGCGGCCGGTGTATTTTCGCGCCAGCGCCAGAGCCGCTTCGTTGGCGTTCGTGCCGGTCGGCCCAGGAAACTGAATCTTGTATGAAAGGCCTCTGGGTTTCAGGATCCAATCGACGAACCCTTCAATGAAGTCACGCTTTGCCGCCGTATGCATATCAAGCGACAGAAGAATGTTCTCACCGACGAGATATTCAATCGCCGGCGCCATGATATCCGGATTGTTGTGCCCGTAATTGAGCGCCCCGGACCCAACGAGGAAGTCGATGTATGCGTTACCGGTCTCGTCCCAGATGGTGGCCCCAAGTGCCCTCGCAAAGACGGCGGGAAACGACCGACCGTAGCGACGAACGTTGGACTCATGGGCCGTGAAAGGGTCGGTGTTCATATTGAGTCCTCTGCACTTGGGTCGTTCAAAGAAGAGAGCGATTAATGGCTGGTTGCTCGCGGTAGATGTTCGTCATCTAACATTGAGAGCAGAATGCCGGAGGCAGCCTTGGTTAGTCTGGTGATGCCGGCATCCTCATCAAATATTGTTGGGTTGCGTTGCCCTCCATTCGGATGCTTTCGGAGAATGTGCTGCAACAGGATGGCTTCTAAAGCTTCCGCGAAAGCATCGCTACTATGGCATCAGGTAGTTGACGTACCCCACCCATCGCTGCCCATAGCGCCTCCGGACAAATGTCCAAGGAGATCAGCAGGGTCGCGTCGCCAGAGGTTGTGTCGCTCGGCGGTAGCGAAGCCGCTCGCGAGCGCGCTCCTCAATAGCGCCGTAGCGAGCGAGCGGCTTCGCGGCGGTCATCAATATATTCGCCGTTCAACCTCGGGCTGCGGACACCAACCTGATTCAAGAAACTATTTGATGACCGATGACACAGCGAAAGCCACGCTCTCTTTGAGAAGAATGCGGATTCCGATCTCTTGCGCGATGACTGGCCCGAGCCCCCGGATCAAGAGGGCGGGGCCGCCGTGGACCCCCTTGACGGAAAGCCCGTTCGTAGGCCAGGCGGAAGCAACCGGGAGACGCGCTGGCGAAGGGCCGCATCGGTTTCGAGAACGTCCACTACCGCGACGGCAACCATCCCCGGCCGCAGCTGCGCTGCTGCCTTCAGGCGAGTCGAAAAGGAGATCGTCCGGGAGGGTGAAGGCGTTGACGAGGTGAGCCGTGAGTAAGCAATCAAGCTCTGATCGGGATCGACTAACACTGTTTCCATCCGACCGATGGTTGACCTGTGATCGGCGTTACCTCAAGCTAGGCAGGCCGACAAGCTCGGTTGGAAGGCGAAGACCTTTCGATGAGCTCGTCTCCGAAATGCTCGAGGCCCACTGCCGCGCCTACAGGAACATACTGGCGTAACGTGAAAACACGATGGCGTCGCGGGCAGGTGCATCTGTCGTGGGGCCATCCGCACTGCCAGGCACGCCCTCTCGGCCGGCATGCACTCAGGTCCGGTCGTTTGGGTCGGCGAATTCACACATCCTGCAAAGCAGAAAACCATCTGCTCCATTCATGCGGTCGACGATTTCGCGAAAAACTGGCTTTTCAAACAGAGCGGAGTAACCCTCATATAGAAGGTTGCCCAATACGTGACGCCGTTCAAAATCCATAGAGCACAGGGTAACGTCGCCGTTTGGAAGAAGAACATTCCGATACTGTCGTGCGTCCACGCAGGTTAGGGCTCCGACCACTGGCTGACGTGGTGCAACGATCTTAGGGTCGACGCTTCCACCCCTACTGCTCATGGGCCGCGCTTTTATCAGTGCTTCGGTAGGAATAATGTCGGCTATATCTGGGTGGGGCTCGCCCAAAGCCACGAACCGGATCAAGGGGATATCCGCGTCGACGAGTTGACGAACCAGATCGCGATACTTGTCTCCGACCAGGCGGCTGTTCATGTAGGTGCCATCATCGAAAACATGAACCACGAATACGCCCAAGCGCAAGGCTTGCAATCGTTGCAGGTCCTGCCCGTTCATTCCCACCAGCGTCGTAAAAATCCTGATGCCATGGCCTTTGGCGAAGGCGTGCTCCACCATTTCGGTACAGTCCGGATTGAGCCAAGGTTCGGAGTATCCCGCAAAACCAATGTCGACGGAAGTCGGTACGCGGGCCAGACACCGCTTGAAATCTTCAAGATCCAGATGACTCGCATGAGACACTTTTCTTTGCCGGACCGCGAACTTGTCCTGGGGACAATATGAACATCCTACGACGCATCCCGTGGTCGTCGTTATCTCCAAAACCCTGCCGGCTGTGTTTGCTGAGCGAAGTTCCGGTAAAATCACTGGTGATTACTCCCATCTACTTCCTGCGAAGCGCCACGATGGTGTGCGTGTGCCTTTGGCTTTCTGATACCGCCTGCTGATCTACCGAGGCAACGCAGACATCTACCCTTTTTGGCAGCCTAAGCCGCCCGGTTCACCGACTTGCCGGGCCGACCTTCACAAACTTCCAGCGCGTCGGACCAGAGACAGCATTGCATCTTTCGAGGCATCACTCGCTCCGGAGATGTAGCCTCAACCGTTGGTCGCTGGCCCGTCGCCGAGATGCGCGCGCAGCACCCTCGAACCCGCCGGAGAGAAGCTTTCTGGATGCCGTCGATCATCCTTCATCGAGCGAGTTCCGTGTTCTCATGCGGGTCAGCCCTCACACTATATTGCCGCACATCGACCAGCAAAGGCCGAGCTAGTGCGCCTGGCGCGCAGTTACTGCGAGATAGGCTTCGAAAAGCCCGACAGAGCTAAGACGCTCCGCTGTATTGAACCCGACATGTTTTCTGACAGCTGTCAGATTTTGGACACACATCACTCATCGTCAGTCGCTTAATACGGATGGTAATTTCTTCCAGGAATCGGTGACATTGAACACCACCCTGTCATGACCGCCCAATCTCAGCGAAGCGAACTCAGCATCGCCACCAGGACCAAGCCTGAAGATAAATCCGCCATAGCAGCGTCAACGACATTTTGCTTTCGAGGCCGGATGGATTGCACGAGGTGATTCGCGCCGTGATGCAGGAGGTGCTCGAGGCCGAGATGGACGAGGCGCTGGGTGCTTCGAAGAGCGAGCGCACGCCGGAGCGTCTCGGCTATCACGCGCGCTACTACGGGCGGAGAACTAGCTGCGCACCTACGGCGGTTCGATAATCCCAAGGTTCAAAGCTTTTACAACAGCTACCGTTCTGCTGGTCGCATCCAACTTCCGCATTACATTTTTTAAATGGAAATCTATCGTATTTCGTGATCTGCCTAAAATAGTTCCTATTTCCCAAGATGATTTTCCTTGTGACACCAAATCAATGCACTCTATTTCTCTCGGAGACAGGTTATGAGCTCGTTCCGACGCAGTCGTAGTGTCGAACTTCGTAACCATCCGATGAAACCGCAGCGCGGCCATTTGCAGGTAGGTGATCGCTCTATTCTGCAATTCGCAGTCCGAGGATTGAGCAAAACTCACAAACCTAAAGCTGCCACCAGGGCCATGTAATGGGACGGTAACGCCTGACCTCAAGCCGAATGTTGCTGCTTCGTCCAAGACGCGGCGTCCATCTTCAGTTATGCTTTCATCGGTATACACCTCGCTCCATCGAAAGGGTCCCGCCTCCTTTCGACCTTTCTTGATGAGTGGGTCTATTTTGGCATAGCCCATTCTCGAGTAGCGCTCCTGCCATTCAGCAGGATAATTCCACATCACCACAGAACCCTCTCGGTTCGGCTTGAAAACCCTCTGTTCTGATGCGAGCGACCCATAGGCAATCCACGGGCAATCGAAATTCAGCGCAAACGCAGACAACAGTTCGAACAACTGTTCGGATTGAGCGACATCATCAGTCATCTTGAGGAATAGGTCTAACTCCACCGCAATCCGCCGGAGTTCCATGATGTCTCCTTCATTGCGTTCTCATTGGTGCACAGTTTGCTCCAACCCAGCCTCGCAACATCCGAAGTCAACGGGACTCGAGCCGGAGTTCCTTCCGCCACCTGGAGTACCCTCAAGAGTCGTGCCAGCTTGCGAGCGAAGCTTCTCCTTCAGGTCGTCAATCGACGGGGGAGGTACCCAGGAGGCGAACCGACAGCACTGTGTCGGGGAGCGCACAATCCGACAGTCGAGCATTCGATTGACGGAATATGGGCAGGAAAGTATTCGCGGCGCGCTTTTGAAATCAGCACCTAAGTGCCGGGCCTGAGAAAGCTGCATTGCAACTGTACTTATTTGATCGAGGCAAGAACAAGCTCAAAATTCAATCGATACATCGACCTTCTTTTCCAATCTCCCGAGTTGAGCAGCCGTAGCAATCGTATTCGACTGGATGGCGGCTGACTTTCTCCAGGCTCGGTAACCTGCTGAATTTGTCCTTCGGATGTTCCCGCTCAGTTGGCACGACTTTTGAACTCACCGTCGTGAGGCGGCAAGAGCTGCCCGCCAAAATTGATGCTGTTATGGGGGAGGTCGAAATTCCAGTTTTGTCTTTTATCGTCTTTGGGACCGAGCGTGTTGATGCGCCCGCTTGGAAACTATGAGACGTTTCCCCGTCCATGGGCGCGGCGCCACTTGTCGCGACGTTTTCGCCTTCACTGTTCGCCTCTGGAACAGGCAGCCGGCCCGGCTCGCGATCATCATGACCGCGATGCTCGCCTCCACGCTGGCTGACGTGTTGATGCCGCTCTATTCTGGCCGACTTATCGACGCTGTTTCTCGTGCTGCTAATGCGGCAGCACCAGCTTCGGCAGCTGTTGCAGCATTCTCTGTACCGATTGCATTGGCACTCGGTTCCATTGCCATGCGCCACGTCGCCTTAATTGGCCTGAACGACTTGGTGTTGAAAATGATTTCCGACGTCGCGACCGAAGCGTTCCATCATGTGCAGCGCTTTTCGACAGACTGGCATGCAAACAGCTTCGCCGGCTCGACAGTGCGCAAGATAACGCGCGGCATGTGGGCGCTCGACCTCCTCAACAGCACGATACTCGTCACGCTGCTCCCGTCGTTTGTCATCTTGATCGGCTCGACGGTGCTGCTCGGCTGGCACTGGCCGGTCATGGGCGTGATCTTTGCTTGCGGCTCTCTCGTCTACCTTGCGTTTTCGATTTCGCTGTCGCTCGGCTATGTCGCGCCAGCGGCGAGCCTTGCCAACCGATGGGACACAAGGCTCAGCGGCGCGCTTGCGGACGCGGTCAGTTGCAACGCTGTGGTCAAGGGCTTCGGCGCAGAGGTTCGCGAAGACGAGCGGCTTGCAAACATCATGACGAAATGGCGGCACCGCGCGCGCCGGAGTTGGGTGCGCGGAACGATCATCGGCTCAACCCAAGGCGTAACTTTGGTTGCGCTCAGGGTGGCGGTGGTCGGATATGCCCTGCTTCTGTGGTCGCATGGACAGGCAACGCCGGGCGAGATAGCATATGTTCTCACGTGCTTCATCGTCCTGCAGGGCTATCTGCGTGATGCCGGCATGCATGTCCGCAACGTGCAGCACTCGGTTAATGAGATGGAAGAACTAGTGGCCATCCACAATCAGCACGTGGATGTTGCCGATCGTCCAGAGGCCAAGCCGATCCGGATCACGAAGGGCCGTATCGATTTCGAGAACGTCCACTTCCGCTACGCCAACCATCCCCTGCCGCTCTATAGCGAATGTTCGCTGTCGATTGAAGCTGGCGAAAGGGTTGGGTTGGTTGGACCCTCCGGTTCCGGCAAGACAACATTCGTGAAGCTGATCCAGAGACTCTACGACCTGAGCGGCGGCCGGATCCTGATAGACGGTCAGGACGTCTCCGAGGTGACCCAAGAGTCCCTTCGTTCGCAGATCGCGATCGTGCAGCAGGAGCCGATCCTGTTTCACAGGTCGCTTGCCGAGAACATCGCCTATGGCCGGCCTGGCGCGAGCCGGGCCGAGATCGAGCAAGCGGCACGGCTGGCAAGTGCCCACGAATTCATCGCGCCCCTGCCGAAGGGCTGTGGGACATTGGTCGGCGAAAGGGGTTTGAAGCTCTCCGGCGGCGAGCGCCAGCGCGTGGCGATCGCGCGCGCCTTCCTCGCGAACGCGCCGATCCTTATTCTGGACGAGGCCACATCGAGCCTCGATTCGGAATCCGAGGTGCTCATTCAACAAGCGGTGGATCGGTTGATGGTGGGCCGAACCACACTCGTCATCGCACACCGGCTGTCGACGGTCCGCTCGCTCGATCGGCTGCTCGTCTTCGACCGTGGCCGCATCATGGAGGACGGCGATCATGCCGCGCTGATCAATCTCGATGGTGGCATTTACCGCCGCCTGTTCGAACGGCAGGCGTTGGAGCTAGCGAAGGGCCTGGCCTGAGCGCCAACCGGATTGCGCGACGCGCCGAGCCGTTGCCGGAGAGGCGTGTGGCAGTGAGGCCTTACCGACGAGCGGCGGGCGTTACGGCCGGCAAAACCAGCACGGCCGGAACTATCCGCCAAGCGGGCGAGCGGGAATGCACCACGTCTAAGCTTCGGCGAATGCGCGCAGTTACACGCGGGCACCGAATTGTCGCGCCTAACGGCGCACGCACCAAAAGGGCGGGAATGTCGACGGCCCGGCCCTCGCCGTTACCCACATTTTGCCAAAGGAAGCGAAGTCAACGCACATTGAGAGGGCGGTGCTTCCCGGCCGGCTGGGATCCCTGTCGCTGGCCCAACCTACCGCACGCCGACCACGTCAACGCTTCAAAGTCCCTTCGGTTCGCAAAGTCGTCCCCTTGGAGACCCGGAAGCGCAGGAGCTCCGACCGCAGTCTTCGCTCAACTCTGGCCATCTGCTCCGGGATTGGATTCCGTTCCCTTGCTAGCACAGTGGCAGCTGAGGACGAACTCGCCGGCCTCGTGTCTTTCTATTACGGCCAACGGGCTTAGGAAGAGATTGGATTCGCCGGCCCTCTGCGGAGCGAATGAACAGTTCTACAGATCATCGACGTCCGCGAAAAAGAGCACGCAGCCGAAATAGCAGGCCTGAAGCAGCAGCGAACAGGCCAGCGTCGTGACGACTGCCACACGGAGCGAATCCAAAGCGAAGTAAATCATCGACGCATTGCTGCACAGGACCAGCCCCACGAGCCGACAAAAAGATGAAGTGCAACGCCGTTCTCCTGGTTTTCGCCAGATCATGTTGCGAGCTCGTCGGCCGCAACATGCGTCTGGCAGTTCTTGGGGCAGACGCGGCCGCAGGCTCCGCAGCCTATGCAGCGGCCGGCATCATCGACAACCATGATCATGCGATTGAGCTTGCCGTCGAAATCGTCGTCCTCGTCATCG
>NZ_RZQY01000011.1:0-26576 GCF_003998575.1 Mesorhizobium sp. M7A.F.Ca.CA.001.10.2.1
CGCCGATATTGGCCTGCGCGGCGGCGATCGTCGCGTCGGCGCCGACAAGGGCGGCATCGGCCTGCTGGACCGCCGTCTGGGCGTCGTCCAGCTGCGCCTGCGTGCCGACATGGGTCTTGAGCAGCTGCGAGGCGCGCGCCGCGACCTTGGCCGCATTGTCGGCCGCGGCCTGATCGGCGACCTTCTGCGCCTGCGCCTGCTGCAGCGAGGCGCGCGCTGCTTCAGTCTGGGCGTCGATACGGTCGAGCGTCTTGCTCAAGGTGGCGATCTGCGCCTCGGCCTGGGCGACGGCAATCTTGTAATCGCCGTCATCGACGACGAGCAGCGGATCGCCGGCCTTGACCTGCTGGTTCTCGCTGACCTTGACCTGATCGACATAGCCGGAAATCTTGGGCGAGATGAACGCCATGTCCGCCTGGACATAGGCATCGTCCGTCGAGATCATGAAGCGGCCCGTGGTCCAGTAATCGTAACCATACCAGGCGCCGGCGCCCAGCAAGGCGACGCCGATGACCGGCAGCAGGAAGGAACGCACCGAACGCTTCTTCTTGGCCGGAGCCTCTGCCGGTGGCGACGAGACCGGCTGGACAGGCACTTCCGGAGCTTCCGTCGCCGGCGCAACCTTGGCGTTGGGAAAGGGACGGACTTCGGCAGTGGTCGGCGCGTTCGAGGACATGACATCTCTCTAAAGTTATAATATAATACTGAACCGTTCGGTTCGATCCGGCCGTTGACATAGCGCGTAAACAGGACCATATCAAGGGCAATCGAACCGCTTGGTTCGAATTATTTTCGAGGTGTGACTTTCATGGCCGAGACCCCGCCCAATGTCGAAAACGAGTCGTGCGACGACCTGTTGGAAAGCTTGCGTCGTGGCCGCCCGGCCGCGGGGCAGGATCCGGTCAAGCGCAGCCAGATCATCGACGGCGCCCGTCGTGTCTTCATCGACAAGGGCTTCGAAGCCGCCTCGATGAACGACATCACCCGCGAGGCCGGTGTCTCCAAGGGTACGATCTACGTCTATTTCGCCAACAAAGAAGAGCTGTTCGAAGCGCTGATCGAGGAAGAGCGCGGCACCATCTTCAAGAACATGTATGACGTGCTGGACAATGCCGACAACCTGCGCGAGACGCTGGTGAAGTTCGGCAAGGTGCTGGCCCTCAAGATCACGTCGGCCAAGGTGATCCAGGCGCAGCGCACGGTGATCGGTGCATCCGACCGGATACCCGACATGGGCGCGCGGTTTTACGAGCGCGGTCCCAAGCGTGGCCACGACAAGGTCGCGGCCTTTCTCAATGCTGCCATCGAGCGCGACCTGCTGCGCATCGACGATGTCGATCTTGCCGCCTATCAGTTCACCGAACTGTGCCTGGCCGGTCTGTTCCGCCAGTGCATCTTCGCCTACCGCACCAAAGCCCCGACCCAGGACGAGATCGACCGCATCGTCAGGTCAGGCGTCAGCATGTTCCTCAAGGCATACGGCACCGAAAGGCTTGTGGCGGAAGAAGGCCACCAGACGATTGCTATCGAGGCCAAGCCGTAGGCCATGCTCTAAGCTGTGGATGCTTAGCCGCCATTGGCGGCAAGCACGATGGCCGCCTGCAATTCCTGGAGGCCCTCGGCCTTTTCAGAAGAGGTGGCCAGTACGAACGGGAACGCCGCCGGCCGCTTCTTGATCTTTGCCAGCGTCTCCTCGATCAGCCTCGGCACGCCGGCAGTCTTGATCTTGTCGGTCTTGGTCAGCACGATCTGGTAGGACACCGCCGCCTTGTCGAGCAGCGACAGCACTTCGTCGTCCTTGGCCTTGATGCCGTGGCGGGCGTCGATCAGCACATAGACGCGCTTCAGCGTGACGCGGCCCTTGAGATAGTCGAAGACCAGCTTGGTCCACTCGTCGACCTTCTCCTTCGGCGCGGTGGCATAGCCATAGCCGGGCATGTCGACCAGCGCCAAGGGCGGCAGGTCGGCGCCCTCACCCGAAAATCCGTCCGGCACGAAATAGTTGAGCTCCTGCGTGCGCCCCGGCGTGTTGGAGGTGCGCGCCAGCCCCTTCTGGTTGACCAGCGCGTTGATCAGCGACGACTTGCCGACATTCGAGCGGCCGGCAAAGGCGATTTCCGGCGGCCCTTCCGGCGGCAGGAATTTCATGGCCGGCACGCCGCGGATGAAGATCCACCCCCGCGTAAACAGTTCGGTGCCGATTATGCTGCTGTTCAGAGCGTTCAAGCTGCTGCCTCCAGAAGAGAAATATCGGCGCCCCGGATAGCATCGAGGTTGCGACTGACCTTGTCCACCGGCCAGTCCCACCACGCCACCGCCAGCAGCCGCCTGATTGTCCGGTCGTCGAAACGCATCTTCACCACCTTGGCCGCATTGCCGGCGACGATCGCATAGGGCGGCACGTCGTGCGTCACCACCGATTTCGCGGCGATGATGGCGCCGTGGCCGATTTCCACCCCGGGCAAGATCACCGCCTCCATGCCGATCCAGACGTCGCTGCCGACAATGGTGTCGCCGCGCACTTCCTTCGACCACGTCGCCGGGTCAAAACCCTTTTCCCAGCCATGGCCAAAGATATTGAACGGATAGGTCGAAAAGCCGGACATAGCATGGTTGGCGCCGTTCATGATGAAGCGCGCGCCCTCGGCGATGGCGCAGAACCGACCGATGATCAGCTTGTCGCCGATGAAGGGATAGTGGTGCAGCACGCATTTCTCGGCGAATTTATCCGGCCCGTCGGGGTCGTCATAATAGGTGAAGTCGCCGATCTCGATGTTCGGCGCATTCACCAGTCCCTTGAGGAAGCCGACGCGGGTATGCATCGGGATCGGGTGCTTGATGTCTGGGTTGGGTCCGTCCATGTCGAAATCCGTCAGAGAAATGGCAGCCAGGCACATCCGAAACTCGATGCGCCCGTTCAAAATAGCGTGATCCGCCCTATAGCACCAATCGGGCGACGAGCGAGCTTTCCTTGACGGCCTTGCTCATTTGCCGCCGCGGCAGATCACGATCGGATCGGACATTGCGCTGTCGAAACCGCTGCCCTGATAGACGGTGACGTTCGCCGCGCCGGGCGGCAGCATGAAGCTGCCTTCGACGATTTTCTGGTCTCCGGCCGGCATGTGGAGAGCCCAGCTATAGGTGCAAAACTGAGGCGGCGCCTGGGGTTCGACGTGGCTGCAGTTCAATTGCGCGCCACCCAGCATGGCGGCGCCGCCGCAGCTGACGGCGTCCTTTGCGAGCGCAATGCCAGGCCATCCCGCGATGGCCGCCACGGTCACGATCTTCAGCCAATTCATCGTCCCATCCTTGCCCGGCAACAGCCTGCTACCTGAGCCTTTTTATGGTGTCGCAGCACATGCGTCATTTTTTCCAGGCGGGCTTAGTCCGTCTTGCGCACCGCGTCCAGCGGGATTATGTGCATGATGATAATAAGCATGCTCACTAAAAGTTGCGCCTTAGAACCTCAGTACCTTCCATGCCATCGTCACCCAACATCAGCTTCGTGCTGCACGATGTCGCGCGCCTGCTTCGAAAGCGGTTCGAGCAGAGGTCGCGGGCATCGGGGCTGACCCGCGCCCAGTGGCAGGTGCTCGCCTATCTCTGCCTGCATGAGGGCATCCACCAGAACAAACTGGCCGATCTTATCGAGATCACGCCGATCACGCTCGCCCGGCTGCTCGATAAGATGGAGGCACGCGGCTTCATCGAGCGCCGGCCCAATCCCGCTGACCGCCGGGCATGGCTGCTCTACCTGAAGCCGCAAGCTTATCCGCTCATCGAAACCATGCGCACCAATGGGCAGAAGACGCGGGACGAGGCCTTTGTCGGTCTTTCCGCGGATGCCCAGCTGCATCTGCTGCAAACCCTATCCCTCATCAAATCCAATCTGCTCGCGGCTTGCACCCAGCCTGCCGCCGACCGGGAGAAAACACATGGCTGAATCAACCTCACCAAAGAAGCCTGCCGAAGAAGACGGATCCTCCGCCGGCCGGGCGCGCGACCAGATCATCCGACTGGACAGCGAACGCGAACAAAGGCGAGCCGGCACCCTCATCGGCAATGACGAGCTCGAAGCACCGGTCGCCCTGGAGCCGGCGGCGCTCGAGGCGCCGTCCAAGGAGCCACGGCAGGCCACGGTTGCGGTGGCGCCTCCGGCGCCGGTCAAGCCCAAGCTCGGCCGGGCACGGCCGATCCTGTTTGCCCTGCTTCCGGTCGCGCTGGTCGTCGGCGGCTATTACTACGTCATCGGCGGCCAGGTCATGACGACCGACAACGCCTACATCCAGGCGCAGTCGCTCGGCGTTTCCACCGATGTCTCCGGCACTGTGTCCGAGATCGACGTGCACGAGAACGAGGCGGTGAAGAAGGACCAGGTGCTTTTCCGGCTGCGGCCGGCCTCTTTCGAAACCGCTCTTGCCGCCGCCCAGGCGCAGCTCGGCACTGTGCGCAACCAGGTGCTGACCTTGCAGGCGAGCTACCAGCAGTCGCAGGCGCTGATCGAGCAGGCGCAGGCCGACATCCCCTATTACGAGGCCGCTTTCCAGCGCCAGCAGGATCTGCTCAAGACCTCCACCTCCTCCAAGGCGACCTTCGACAGCGCCCAGCACGACCTCGTCGCCGCCCGCCAGAAAGTGTCCGTTGCCCAGGCGCAGGCACAGGCGACGCTTGCCCAGCTTGGCGGCGACGCCAGCCAGCCGGTGGAGAAGAATCCGTTCTACCTCCAGGCGCAGTCGGCGGTGGACGACGCCCAGCGCAATCTTGCCGATTCCATCGTCAAGGCGCCGTTCGACGGCATAGTCACCAATGTCGACGCGCTTCAGGTCGGCAAGTACCTGCCGGCTTCGCAGCCGGCCTTCAGCCTGATTTCGGCGACCGATCTGTGGATCGCGGCGGAGCCGAAGGAAACCGAACTGACTTATGTGCGGCCGGGACAGACGGCGACGATCAGCGTCGACAGCTACCCGGGTGCCGTCTGGCACGGCACGGTCGCCTCGATCAGCCCGGCGTCATCGTCGAGCTTCTCCTTGCTTCCGGCGCAGAACACCACCGGCAACTGGGTCAAGGTCGTGCAACGCATTCCGATGCGCGTGACGTTGGACGATCTCCAAGGCAAGCCGCCGTTGCGTGGCGGGATGAGCGTCGTGGTCGGCATCGATACCGGCCACGCGCGCGGCCTGCCGGACTTCGTGACGGACCTCCTCGGCCGGTTCGGACAAAAGTCATGACCGGCGCGTCCGCGACAGGTGGCGTGGTCGCCAATCGCGGCGCCATCACCGCCTGCGTGATCCTGGCCGTGATCATGCAGGCACTGGACACGACCATCGCCAATGTGGCGCTGCCCTATATCCAGGGTAGCGTTTCGGCGAGCGCCGACCAGATTAACTGGGTGCTGACGTCCTACATCGTCGCGGCGGCCGTCATGACGCCGCCTTCGGGCTATCTTGCCAATCGTTTCGGCCGCAAGCGCATCCTTTTGATCTCCATCACCGGCTTCGTCGTCGCGTCGGTGCTGTGCGGCTTCGCGCAGTCGCTGCCGCAGATCGTCGGCTTCCGCCTGCTGCAAGGCCTGTTCGGCGCAGCCCTGGTGCCGCTGGCGCAGAGCATCCTGCTCGACATCTACAGCGTCGAGGAGCGCGGCTCGGCGATGGCGCTGTTCGGCGTTTCGGTGATGGTCGGGCCGGTGCTCGGGCCGGTCATCGGCGGCTGGCTGACCGAGAATGTCAGCTGGCGCTGGGTGTTCTACATCAACGTCCCGATCGGGGCCCTGGCCTTCGCCGGCGTCTCGATGTTCGTCCAGGAAACCAAGACGGACCTTAAGGCCAGGCTGGACTGGCTGGGCTTCGGCATGCTCAGCGTCACCATCGCATCGCTGCAGATGTTCCTCGATCGCGGCGAGCAGCTCAACTGGTTCTCGTCGTCCGAGATCATCGTCGAGGCGCTGATCTGCGCGTCGGCCTTCTACATCTTCCTCGTCCACACTTTCACCGCCAAAAACACCTTCGTGAACCCGCGGCTGTTCCTCGACAGGAATTTCGCCGTCGGCATGATCTTCATCTTCATCATCGGCATCACCTATCTGGCCTCGCTGGCCCTGATGACGCCCTATCTGCAGACGCTGATGGGCTATCCGGTGGTGACGGCCGGCATCGTCATGGGGCCGCGCGGTCTCGGCACCATGGCTTGCATGTTCCTGGTCGGCAGGCTGATCGGCAAGGTGGACACGCGCTGGCTGCTGTTGACCGGCCTGCTGGTCACCGCCTGGGCGATGTACGACATGACCGGCTGGACCCCTGATGTGTCGCAATGGACGATCATCAGCACCGGCTTCATCCAGGGCGCTGGCCTGGGTTTCCTGTTCGTGCCGCTGACCACCATCACCTTCGCCACGCTGGCGCCGGAGCGGCGCGCGGAAGGCACAGGCCTTTACAATCTGTCGCGGAACATCGGCTCCAGCGTCGGCATATCCGTCGTCACCGCGCTGTTGACGGAGAACGTGCAGATCAACCACGCCAACATCGCCACCTATGTGACGCCCTACAACCAGGCTTTCAGCAATCCGGCCATCTTCCAGGCGATGGATCCCTACAGCGCCGCGGGCCGCGCCGCGCTCGACGGCGTGGTGACGCTGCAGGCGACGATCATAAGCTATATGAACGACTTCAAGCTGATGATGATCCTGTCGCTTGCCGCCATTCCGCTGGTTCTCTTGCTGCGCAAGCCGGCGACGCCAGCCAAGGTCGACCACAGCGCCGTGATGGAGTGATGTTTTGGTCGAGGGCCTTTTGTTGAAGCAAGTTTCGAATGCGTCACCGTCGACAAAATGGAAATACAACGTATGGCGACGTCGTCGGCTGTCCCGTTGCACGTGATGCTAGGTTGCCCAAGTATCCAGCTGATTGAGGACGGCAATCGCCGGATACGATTTCCTGCCGGGATAACTTTGGCGGTAGTAGGCATTCCAATAGCTTGTCGCCTTATCGCGTATTGCACTCATTACCTGCCGGTTCTGCCGGACGAAACTGGCGTAAGCTGTCTGATCGAAATACGGCATCGCCAAATGGATATCGTCGAGAATTTCGACGACGTACTCGCCTAAGAGAAGAACGATGAATGGAATCGTCCAAGGCTCGTTCAGCGGAAGGATAATTTTGGCTGATTTTTGCCTCAGATAACCGTCTGTCGAACGTGTCAGCAAGCACTGCGACCCCGGCGAAAAGCTAGCGAAATCGACAGCTACGGTCGGCAGAAAATGCAACCGATAGGGAATGTAGATGCTGATCCCATCAGATGTGAGATGCCTCGAGGTTGTTCGGTAAGTGTCGTCGACGATGGGAGTCAATTCCTCAGCAGCTATATCGCCAAGCGCTCCAACTCCGAAAGCTGACTTTGCGGCATTTGGGAAAGGCTTGCGTTGGGTAAACCAATCCACGTCGTGTTCCTAACAAGGCTACGAAATCGATATGCAGTCAGTATGTCACATCTGCGGGCGCTAGGTGAGCGTTGTCTCTCTACCCCTCAACCGCGTTGGCAGTCGCATCGCGACGCCACATTCCGGTGCGCGGCGGTCCGTGCCAGCTTACGGCTAACCGGCATCTCGGCTACCCCTGCAAGCGCTCCGTTCAGGTATTTGTCCTCTACGGTCTTCGGTCCATGAACCAAAAGAAACCGGGTCCTGTGAGGGACAGGACCCCGGCCGATGCCGATACGACTTCCCAAGAAACATGGCACCTCGTCATGAGGTGGGGATGGCAGGCCCGAGAAAGCCCCAACGGACCTGCCTTGATCCCCTTTGCCGAAAGCCGTTACTTCGGCAACAGCACCTTGTTGACGACATGGATGACGCCGTTCGACTGGTTGACGTCGGCGATCGTCACTCGCGCCTCGCCGCCTGACTCATCCATGATGTAGAGCTTGCCCTTCTTGACTTCAGCGGTCAGCGTGTCACCGGAGACGGTTTTCATCTCGTACTTGCCGCCCATCGCTTTGGCCTTCTTCATCATTTCGGCGCCCGAAATCTTGCCTGCCACGACATGCGCGGTCAGCACCTTGGTGAGCTTGCCCTTGTTCTCCGGCTTCAGCAGCGTGTCGACGGTGCCCTTGGGCAGTTTCGCAAACGCCGCGTTGGTCGGGGCGAAGACTGTGAACGGGCCAGCACCCTGCAGCGTGTCGACCAGGCCGGCGGCCTTGACCGCGGCGACCAGCGTCGTGTGGTCCTTCGAATTGACGGCGTTCTCGACGATGTTCTTGGTGGTGTACATCGGCGCGCCGCCGACATTCGGGTTTTTGGCATAGGCGGGCGCGGCAATCGCCACGCCGGCGACGAACGCGGAAAGGGCGATGGTCCTGAATGACGGCAAGCGCATATGGTCTTCCTCCGGGTGAGGGCTGATCGGAATTGATAGCCTTTGGAAACGCACAGGCAGTCACGCCGCCGGCGGGGCGCAAGTTTCGCCGATCACAGGAACGTGATGCCGAAAGCGGCTTGAACGAAAAAGCCCCGCGCGAGGCGGGGCTTTGAAGGATGGAGAAAGCGCTGCGCCTTCTATTCGGCCGGTGATGGTTTCTTTCGGAACAGCGCGACCAGATTGTCCCACAGCTCGATCTTGGCGCCCTGGCGCTTCATGATGATGCCTTGCTGCAGGATCGACAGCGTGTTGTTCCAGGCCCAGTAGATGACCAGGCCGGCCGGGAAACCCGCCATCATGAAGGTAAAGATGACAGGCATCCAGGTGAAGATCGCCGCCTGCGTCGGGTCCGGCGGCGTCGGGTTCATGCGCATCTGCAGGAACATGGTGACGCCCATGATCAGCGGCCATACGCCGATCATCAGCATATGCGGCAGCGTGATCGGAATGAGGCCGAACAGGTTGAACAGCGATGTCGGATCGGGCGCGGCCAGATCCTGGATCCAGCCGAAGAACGGCGCATGACGCATCTCGATGGTGATGTAGAGCACCTTGTAGAGCGCGAAGAACACCGGGATCTGCAGCGCCACCGGCCAGCAGCCGGCGATCGGATTGATCTTCTCGGTCTTGTAGAGCTCCATCATCGCCTGCTGCTGCTTCATCTTGTCGTCCGCGTATTTCTCGCGGATCTCGAGCATTTTCGGCTGCACCTTCTTCATGTTCGCCATCGACGCGTAGGACTTGTTGGCGAGCGGGTAGAAGATGGCCTTGACGATGACGGTGGTGGCGAGGATGGCCAGACCGAAATTGCCGAAGAATTTGTAGAGCGTGTCGATCAGCCAGAACATCGGCTTGGTGATGAAGTGGAACCAGCCCCAGTCGATCAAAAGATCGAACCGCTTGATTTGACGGTCCTCTGCATAGGCGTTGATCTTGCCGACCTCCTTGGCGCCGGCGAAGATCTCGCTCTCCACCGTCGCCGATTGACCCGCGGCAACCGTTATCGGGTCGGTCAGGAAGTCGGACTGATAGCGGTGGCGGCCGTCCTCGAAAAAGGCGTAGCGCGGCTGGAACGGCTGCTTTTCGGTCGGCACCAGCGTCACCGCCCAGTATTTGTCGGTAATGCCCAACCAGCCGTCAGTCGACTTGCCCGGCGTGAACTGCTTGTCCGATTCGATGGACGCGTATTTGTGCTCCTGCAGGCCTTCGGTGCCGGTGAAGCCGATCAGGCCCTCATGCAGCACATAGGTGCTGGCAACGAGCGGCTTGTCGAAGCGGGTGACGCGGCCGTAATTGGACAGCGAGACGGCGGCCGTGCCCGCATTCTGCACCGTGTCGGACACCGTGAACATGTAATCGGTGTCGACGGAGAAGGTGCGCTTGAAGGTCAAGCCCTTGTCGTTCGAATAGGTCAGCGTGACCGGGGTCGTCGGCGTCAGCGTCGCATTGCCGTCGACGGTCCACACAGTCTCCGGACCGGGCACCGCACCGGTCTTGTCGTTGCCGACAAAGCCGATCTCGGCATAATAGCCATTGGGCAGTGCCGCCGGGTTGAGCAGGCTGATCTCGGGCGAGTTCTTGTCGACCGTCTCGGTGTAGTGCTTGAGCTTGAGGTCGTCGAGGCGGGCGCCGGTCAGGTTGATCGAACCCTCGAGGCTCGGCGTGTCGATCTTCGCGCGGGTCGTCGTGGCGAGCGCCTGTTCGCGGCCGGCCGGCGTCACGGCGTCGGTACCCGGTGCATTCGGAATGGCGCCAGGTGCGGCGGGCGTTCCGGTGTCGGTACCGGCGGCCTTCTTCTGCTCCTCGATGCGCTGCTGTTCGACGCGGGCCGCCTCGCGCTGGGCTTCGCTGCGCGGCAACACGTAAAAATATTGCCATACCGCAAGGATCAGCACCGACAGCGCGATGGTGATGAAGAAGTTCCGGTTGTTTTCCATCGAAAGCCCTTGGCCTATCGTGTTCCGCGCAGTCGGCGGGAGAGTTCGGCCTTCAACTGGCCGAACGGAGTGGTAAGCACGTCTTCGCGCCCGACGATGACATAATCATTGCCAGGCGCCATGTCACTTGCAGCATGCGTACGGATGGCTTCTCGCAGCCGCCGCCGGACACGGTTGCGGACAACCGCATTGCCGACCTTCTTGGTGACGGTGTAGCCGACGCGCGGCGACAGGCCGTCGCCGCGGTCGAGAACTTCAACGAGAAAAAGCCGCCCGCGTCGTTTTTCACCACGACGGACAGCCAGGAATTCCGCGCGCTTCAGAAGCCGCTTGGGATTTGGTCCCACTGGCTTGCCGGTTGCGGGCAACGATCTCGTCTTCCGTTCAGGCGCTGAGCCGCTTGCGGCCGCGGTTGCGGCGAGCTGCGACGACGCCGCGACCACCCTTGGTGGCCATGCGGGCACGGAAGCCGTGCCGACGTTTGCGGACGAGTTTAGACGGTTGGTAGGTACGCTTCATTTGTTTTAATACCGCGGGGTGCGGCCCTTCTTGATTCTGTCACTGTGTAACAGGAGCTTTGCCGGGCCGGCTTTGGCGCGATCGAAACCGCGCCGGGACGAATGGCCCGAGCGTGTGCGGGCTTATAGAAAGAAGGCTTTTGGAAGTCAATCCGGAGTCGTAGGGCGCAATCCGGCTCCGTTCAGACCGGTTTATGTTTGCGACCAAGGATGAAATTGGCAAAAAAGCCGTAATCGCCTAATCTGCGTTGATCAAGTGATCGTGAAGACATTAGCCGCATGAGCGAAACCATACAGGCACAGGAAGGGATCGGCACGGTGGCGTCCACCGAGGCGCCAGCGGCCGTGCGCACGGTGCCGCTGTCGCGCGGCCTGTCGACCAAGCTGCTGCTGCTGACCATCGTCTTCGTGCTTCTGGCCGAAGTGCTGATCTTCCTGCCCTGGATCGCCAGCTACCGGCTGAACTGGCTTAAGGAACGGCTGAGCACGGCGGCTGCGGTGTCGATCGTGCTGGTGCAGGGTGAGCCCGCCTCGCTGTCGCGCACGGCCCAGAACGACGTGCTGATGGCGATCGGCGCCAAGGCGATCGCGGTGCGCGACGGCGGCGTCTCGCGGCTGCTGGTGGTGGCCGAAATGCCGCCGAAGGTCGACGCGCACATCGATATCGCCTCGATCGGCATGATCAAGGGCATGACCGGCGCGCTCGACACGTTGTTTTTCGGCGGCGACCGGATGCTGCGCGTCTTCGGTCCGGTCGGTGACTCGGACAAGGAGTTCGAGCTGATCATGCCCGACAACAGCCTGCGCAATGCGATGCTGCGCTATTCGCGCAACGTCGCCTTCGTCTCGCTGCTGATCTCGCTGTTCACCGCCATGCTGGTCTACGCCGCCATCGACCTGATCATGATCGGGCCGATCCGGACGATGACGCGCTCGATGCTGTCCTTCTCCGAGGCGCCCGACGATCCCGGACGGATCATCCATCCGGCTGCCCGCGCCGACGAGATCGGCGTTGCCGAGCGCGAGCTGTCGCAAATGCAGGAGCGGCTGCAAAAAATGCTCTCCGAGCAGAAGCATCTTGCCGACCTCGGCCTTGCCGTCTCCAAGATCAACCATGACATGCGCAACATCCTGGCCTCGGCGCAGCTGATGTCGGACCGCCTGCGCCAGGTCAAGGATCCGACCGTGCAGGCCTTCGCGCCGAAACTGCTGCGCGCACTCGACCGTGCCGTGTCCTATTCCGAAGGCGTGCTTCACTACGGCCGCACGCAGGAGCCGCCGCCCGCGCGCCGCCGGCTCCGGCTGCGGCAGCTGGTCGAGGACGTGCAAGGCCTGCTCGACATCGAGCAAGGCATCGAGTTCGTCAATTCGGTCGAGCCGGCCTTCGAGGTCGATGCCGATTCCGACCAGCTGTTCAGGGTGCTCACCAATCTGTGCCGGAATTCCGTGCAGGCGATGGCGGCCGACAGCGAAAACGCCCTGGTGCGCCGCCTGGCGGTTTCGGCCGTGCGCCTGGGCAGCGTCAGCCGCATTGCCGTCAGCGACACCGGACCCGGCCTGCCGCCCAAGGCGCGGGAAAACCTGTTCGCGGCCTTTCGCGGCTCGGCGCGCAGCGGCGGCACCGGCCTTGGCCTGGCGATCGCGCACGAACTGATCCGCGCGCATGGCGGCACGGTGGAACTGGTCGAGAGCATTGGCGGGCGCACCACATTCGCCGTCACCATCCCCGCCCAGCCGGTCCGGCTCGACCAGGCCCGCAACAGCCTGCGCCGCCCCGCCTGACGGTTTTGAGCGCTGGGTCTCCAATGAGCAGGAACCGGCTCGACTTCGGACCGTTGCCAGGCGCCGGAATCCCAGCCTTCATCGCCGGCCAAGGCACTTGTGACAAAACTTTTGCCGGATCGGCTTGCTTTTCCGAAATTCAGTCGCTAGGGAACACGTCTCGTCGCGACCGGTCGTTTACGATCGGATTGCGGGGTCATGGAAAGCATGGCCTGTTGCGCGCCCGTAGCTCAGCTGGATAGAGCACCAGACTACGAATCTGGGGGTCAGGAGTTCGAATCTCTTCGGGCGCGCCATTCCATCCAGCTGAAATTGCTTGCCTTTCAGGCCTCGCCAATCAACCGCATCGGCATGAATTCCTGACGAATGGTGGCCCGCCTGTTGGTCAACAGACGATTCGATCAGATTCGCACGGATCGGGCTGGCGGTCATCGCGGTCGCTGGGTACACGCATGAGGCACCGGTGTTGGTGTTGTCGGCTCCCAACGCAAAACCTAGGGAATGACTGTCCGAAAAAAGGCCGTTTTCAACTGCCGCCGATTCCTCGCGTTCTCATACATGCTGATCGGCGGGATGAGGCGCGCTCTCGCTCCGGCCCTCGCCCGCACCTCGAATTTGGTGCGCTTCAACTCCGGAAGAGTCTTCTGATGCTGCAGATGATCCAGCACGGTCTTCTGCGCGACGTTGCCAAACCCCCAAAGGCGCCTGCAAGCAGGGGCCTCTGTCTTCGACATGGGCCGTCACGTTCGATCTCGGTTGCCGGCGGACGATGCCGGCGCGCTCCCGGCTCGCACCTCCTGGAGCAGCAGCAACAGGTCTGCCTTGGCCCAAAGCAGATAGCAGACAAGCAATGTCAGCGGCGCTGCGACGAGCGTCCAGGAAGCGCCCGACCATACCAGTTGCAGGGCACCGCCGCTCCCCACCGCGGCCGAGACCAGCGGCGGCAGACGGCTGGCCAGAACGGCACTCCGGAACGGATTGGGCCAGCTGGCTGGCCAGCCGGGCAACGGCTTGCCGTCCTCGAAGGCGCTGCCGAACTTGCCGAGCGCATGCAGCAAGCCCGAGGTCGCCGCAAGCACAGGTTCGCCGAACAGGAACAGGGCGATGCCGAGTCCGATCGCCCCGACCCCCGACGTCATGTCGCCAAGGCGGTTTAGGGACACGTCTGGGGACGGCTTCCTGGCCCATGCGCGGCAGTAGATCTCGCCGCTCCAGAAGAAGACCAGCGTGGCCAGGGTGAGCGACAGGGCAGCGATGCTGCCAACGAAATAATCGAGGAGCGCGGCATGGCCACTCACGGCGGAACCCGGCGGCACGGCAACGATCTGGACCATGACGCCCGTCGCCAGCCCGAGCCCATTGCCGAGATTGTAATATCCTCCGGGACCTACCATGCGTGAACGGATTGCCGCGGCGAAACGCGACAGGCCTGAAGTGTCGCCCGGCTCTCCGGCGGCATCGGGAAGGTCATGCATGATCATTGATAACGAACCCCGCGATCAGGCAGCGCACGCAGAAGACGTGCTGGATCATCTCGATCCGAGCAGCAGACAGTTGGCCCGCACCTTCGACATTTCGATGTTTCGACAAAAGCTGGTGTATGTGGCGCGCGGTGAGACCAGCTTAGATCAGACCGCGGTCGATCGGGCTTCCTTAGGTGTTCGGCTCGGTCGTCATCGTGCTCTCGTCGTTTTCCGCCCTGTTCAGATTGGCGCAGTGCGGGTGAGCGTTGGCGGGGACAATCTCATAACCGGCTGCGATCAACTGGAGACTCATCTCCTCGAAGTGACGCTTCGAGCCGCTGACGATCGATTCAGGCGTGTAGTTCCAGCCGTTGCGGGCAGCATTGGCCAAGATGCTGGCATAGGCATGCACGCTGGCGATTTTCACGTTTGATTCCAGCAACTGTCGGCACCCGCTTGCGAAAGAAGGTGACGGTTGGGCGGAATAGCCCAAGGCCGTGCATGCCAGCACTATGGATACAGGACGCATGGAACCCCCCTTAGCCGATTGTTTGTTGCCGTCGGGGAAGCTTGCGCCGTGCGAGCCTGCGGCGGAATCGGGCAGATGCGGTATTCGGCCTAGTGCATTTGTAGCATTCTTCTGTAGCATTCTTCGGCTACGGAGGGGTTTCCAAGGACGGGGGTCCACAATGGTGCTCGGCGCTTCGAAAGCTCAAACGCTTGTCGCATTGTCGGGTCGTGAGCGCGAGGTCGCGGAAAAATTTGCCGCCGGCCTGACCTATCGGGAGATCGGCAAGGCGCTTTTCATTGCTCCGGCCACTGTTCGCACTCACCTTGCGACCATCTACGGAAAACTTGGGGTGCGGACCAAGATCGGGCTCGCGGCGTACTTTGCCGGCGCTTCCGGCGCCAGGCCAGGCGGGCTGTCACCCCATCAAAGCGAAAAACCGCGGCTGGCGGTGATGCCGGTCAAGGGTCAGTTCGGCAAAACAAGGACCGATGCGGATGCATTGACGCGCGCGTTGACCGCAGAGCTCGGACGCTTCTCCCAGATCGGAATCGTCGCAGCGGCCACAATGTTCGCGCTCGCGAAGCGGCATCTCACTGTCAAGGAAATCGGCAGGACCACGGGAGCCAACTATGTCCTGGAGGTCGCGGTCCATAGCCAAGACAAAGCCATGCACGCCTTCGCGCATCTCGTGGACGCCGAGGAGGAAGTCGAGGTCTGGAGCGCAAGATATGATCTCGCCCAGACGTCATCGCATGACGAATTGACAGGCGTGATCAGCGGAAACCTCTTCCAGGTGTTGATGAAGCACGCGGCAGGCCCGCCCGCCCTCGAGGAAGCAATTCAGCACCACAAGCTCTATCTGAAGGCGTTTTACCACGTCGAACGGCCGACGGCGAAAGGCATGGTCGTAGCGCGGCGTCTCTGTGAAAGGCTCCTCGCCGCCGAGCCAGAGCATGCATTGATAAGGGAGACTCTTGCCTGGGTCGATTTCCACTCCTGCTTCAACGGATGGTCCATTGAACCCATCGAGGCCTTTCGCCGGGCTGGTGATGAGGCTCGGGCCGGACTTTGTGGCCATGACCGGGAAGCATCTCTGCACAGTGCTCTCGGATTGGCCGAGACTTATCTCGGAAACTTGCAGACGGGCCTTGGCTGCCTGTGGCGGGCCATCGCACTCAATCCGAACGATGCAGAGTGCCGTACCTGGCTGGGAATTGGGCTAACTTACGCCGGAGATCTCGAAGGTGCACAGGCAGCTTTCGCGCGGGCCAACCTTCTCAGTCCGAATTATCATCCGATCTTTCTGTTCAGGGGCGATGCCGAATACGCCGGGGAGAACTATAACGCCGCGACTGCCTCGTTTGATCGATTTCTGATGGTCCTGCCTGAATACCACTGGGCACGGCTCCTGCGGGCTGCATCATACATGGGGATGGGCGATCTCGAGTCTGCGCGGAAGGACGTGTCGTTCGTCTCGCGCGAGTCGCCCAGGTTGACCGGCGAGTATGTCGATCGATTGCAGCAAGCGCGCGGTCCGGAGTTTAGAAATAACCTGTGGTCACGCCTCAGCGCAGCAGGACTGCCATGGAAGTGACCTATCGAGGATGACATTGGGCGCATAAGGTCCGGTTGCGTGTCAACTTGCGTCATGGCGGGCTCCAACCCGAACGGCGGGAACGAGTGACGGCCTGCGACTGCACGGCGGTGGCAGGATGGCTGGTCAACACCGGCCACGCAATGGACTAAGCATTCGGGCGGCGCCTACGCGGGTCACCAGGACGAAGCTCGGCAAAGCGGCGCAGAATGCTGCAGAGCAAATCTTCGCAGCGCCGTCGTCCAATCTGCGTGGTAAGACCGCGACAGGCGGAACCAGCGGAGCCCGATTTGACCATTCCCCATACCCGCATCAAACGCGCTTTGATCACCGGGGCCGGCGCGGCCGACGGCATCGGCTTTGCCATTGCCCGGCAGCTCGGCTATGCTGGCCATGCCGTTTTTCTCACCGGTGCCAGTGCGCGTGTGCTTGATCGCGCCGTTGGGCTCCGTGCAGAAGGCATCGATGCCAAGGCCGTGGTCGCCGATCTCACCATCGCTGCCGATGTCGCGCGGCTGCGGGCCGATGTCGGGGCGGTCGATATACTGGTCAACAATGCCGGCATGGGCTCGCTGGCATCGCCATCGGTCGACAAGACGTTTCTCGCCATGACCGAGGCCGACTGGGACCAGGGGATCGACGTCAGCCTGAAGACGGCATTCCTCGTCACGAAGGCCTTTCTGCCGGCGATGGTCGAAGCGGGCTACGGGCGCATCGTCAATGTGGCGTCGGTCACCGGCCCGCTGGTGTCTTTCGAAGGCACGGCAGCCTATTCGGCCGCCAAGGCCGGCATGGCCGGCCTGACGCGCACACTGGCGCTCGAAGTGGCGAAAAACGGCATCACGGTCAACGCCGTCGCTCCCGGCTGGATCGAAACGGGCTCGTCGAGCGAAATGGAGCGGCAAGCCGCCCTGCATACGCCGCCGGCGCGGGCCGGGCGGCCGGATGAAGTGGCCGCCGCGGTGGCATTCCTGGCCTCGGAAGGCGCCAGCTATGTCAATGGCGCGCTGCTGGTGGTCGACGGCGGCAACAGCCTTCAGGAGCGCAAGGGCTGAGAACTCTGCGGCTTCGCCGGAACGACCGGTGTTCATGATCGGACAGCGGGTCCGGGCTCTCACTACATCGTGCGCCAGCGCAGCTTCTATCGTCACCGTCGACTGCTCGATCTCACTTGACCTTCCAGCTGCTGGAACCCTTAGGGTCACGCGAGGTCTTCCGGCGGGCCTTTCATCGAGAGCAAGGAGCGGAGAAATGCATCGACGCGGATTTCTGACGGCAAGCCTGGCGACGGTTCTGGCGAGCCCGCGTGCGCTGGCGCAGACGAAGATGGACGATATGTCGATGCCCGGCATGGGCGGCCATGCCGGGCACGACATGGCCGCGATGGTGCAAGACGCGGTCACCCTGCCCGAAGGCCAGGCGTTGCGCGCCCTGCAGGTGCTTGCCAACGAAGCCGACCGGCCGGGCCTGCTCAGGGCGAGGCTGACGGCGGCACCGGCCATTGCGAGGTTCGCCGAGGGGCGCGACACACCGATCCTCGCCTATAATGGCATCAGCCCGGGGCCGCTGATCGAGGCCTTCGAAGGCGACCGCGTCGAGATCACATTTGCCAACCGCATCGATAACGAGGTGAGCACCATCCACTGGCACGGCATGCCGGTGCCCGCCGACCAGGACGGCAGTCCGATGGATCCGGTTGCGGCGGGCACCGAGCGCGTTTATGCCTTCGAGCTGCCGGAAGGCTCCGCAGGCTCCTATTGGTACCACCCGCACCCGCACGGCAAGACGGCAGAGCAGGTCTATCGGGGTCTTGCCGGCGCCTTCGTCGTCAAGGCCAAGGCCGATCCCATCCCGGCCGAATATGGCGACACGGTGCTGGTGTTCACCGACCTCAGACTTGCCGCCGATGGCTCGATACCGAGCAACAGCATGAGCGATCTGATGAACGGCCGCGTTGGCGACCACGTGCTGGTCAACGGCCAGAAGAATCCCAGGCTCTCGGTGGCAAAGGGCGCCAAGCGACGCCTGCGCCTCTACAACGCCACCAACGCACGGTTCCTGAAGCTTGCCTTCGACGGCGCGACGATAACAGTCATCGGGACGGATGGCGGGCTGCTCGCGGCGCCGGTGGCGGCGGACGAGATCCTGCTCAGCCCGGGCGAACGCCTCGAGTTGGTCGCATCCTTCGACAGGCCCGGCCCCATCACCCTCGATACGCTCGGCTACGACCGTGGCTGGATGGGTCCCGGCCGCCCGGCCGATGCGGGGCTGACGCTGCTGACGGTCGATGTCTCGGAGAACGAAGCCGAGGCGGTGCCGCAGCTGCCGGCGCGGCTGCGGCCGATCGCACCGTTCGCCGACCCTGTCCTCAGCCGGCGGCTCGTTTTAACGGAGACCATGGCGATGAAACCCACCGGCATGGAGATGGGTTTCCTGATCAACGGCAAGGCCTTCGATATGGGACGCGTCGACTTCGTCGCCAGGGCCGGCGAGATCGAGCTCTGGGAGATAGTCAACGAGGCCGACATGGACCATCCCTTTCACGTCCACGGTACTCAATTCCAGGTCGTCGAGCATGAGCGCGACGGCGCGGTGTCCAAGCCGCCCTATCTCGCATGGAAGGACACGGTGAACGTCGCCCGCGGCGAGACGGTGCGGCTCCTGCTGCGCCAGGATAGGCCGGGGCAGCGCATGTATCACTGCCACATCCTCGAGCACGAGCAGCTCGGCATGATGGGCGTGCTCGATGTCATGGCATGAAGTTCGGCATCGCGTTCGGAGCGGTGGTGCTGGCGCTGGCCGGTTCGCTGAGCCTCTCCTCGCCGCAGGCGGTCGCCTCCAGTGATGAGATCGTGGCCGCACGCCAGGCCTCGATGAAGGCTATGGCGGCGGCAGCGAAAACCATCGCCGAGATGTTCGGCGGCAAGCGCGCCTACGACGCCGCCAGCTTCAAGGCGGCGGCGGAGGCGCTCAGCGCCCGTACCGGACCCGCCCTGATGGCTGAATTCCCGGCGGGAACGCTGGGCGCGCCGTCGGGCGCCAAAGCGGAAATCGATCAGGCGCGGCCGGAGTTCGAGGCGCTCGCCAGTCACATTGGCGAACTCGCCGATGCATTGGCAGCCAAGGCCGAAACCGCGCCTGCCCGGATCACCGGGGACATGCGCATGGGCGCGATGACGTCAATGGACGGGGGCAGTCTGCTCGGCAAGCGGCTGAAGACAACGGAGGCGGATCCGGCCGGATTGCCGGCGGAGCATCTTCTGCACCTTATCCTCCAGGATTGCTCAAGCTGCCATTCCAAGTTTCGGCAAAAGGTGAAGTGAGAACCGGCGATCACACCGCCATTTGTTGCCCTCTTGTGCAGCGATGCGGAATGCCAGGAAGGCCACCTGTATCAAGACGCCTTCGCCAGAAAATTCCGATAATCCGACTTGGCCTGCAGCAGGCGCAGCACATTGTCTCGCGAGCCGCGCACATGGGCGCGTGCCAGCGTGCCGGCTCGGGCAGCGTCGCCGGCGCAGATGGCATCGACGATCTCGGCGTGCTCGTCGCGGGCGATCTTCCATTCGTCCAGCCACAGGAGTTCGGTCCAGACGTAGTGCTGGCACTTGTCGAGGATGCCGCACAGCATGTTGTGCAGCATGACGTTGCCGCTGATTTCGGCGATGACGCGGTGCAGGTCGATGCCGACTTCCAGTTCCTGGAATTTTTCCCGGTTCGTGCGTTCCGGAATGGCTGCCAGCCGTTCGCATTCGGCCAACATGGCGCGCAGCCGCGCCTTGTCCTGTTCCGTCGCGGCCGTTGCCGCAAGTTCCGTCGCATGGCCGTCGAGCAGTTCGCGGATCTCGAAGGCCTCGCGGAACATGTTGATGTCGAACTCGGTGACGACATAGCCCTGGCGCGGCCGGCCGGTGACCAGCCCGTCACGCTCGAGGCGATTGAAAGCCTCGCGCACCGGGGTTCGGCTGACCGTCAGCTTCGCCGCGATGTCGTTTTCGGTGACGCGGGAGCCCGGCGGGATCTGGCCGGTCACGATCATCGCCTTCAGCGCGGAGTAGACCGAGTCGCGCAGCGTATTTTTGGTTTCCTTGGCCAAGCTTCCCTTCCCACTTCTCCGGCCTTTCAGCCGGAACACGCATAGCTGTAGCCGCAGTCGGCGCAATTTGCCACGCCTCCGGTGAAGCCGTCCCTCACCAACCTGGTCCGGCACGAAGCGTACATTTCGAGCGCGCCGGCGGTGTTGACAACATCGATCGCTAGGCTACACTCAAAATTGTATACAAAATAGCATGCCAAATCAAAAACAATGGGAACACCGGTTGGAGAGCCGAAAAATGAACAGAACCAGAAACGTTAGCATCGTTGCGATGGCGGGCCTCATGGCTTCGTTCGCAGCCCCCGCCATGGCGGGCGACACCATCACCGTCGCCTCATGGGGCGGCACCTACCAGGAGGCGCAGACCAAGGCGTTTTTCAAGCCGACCGCCGACGCGCTCGGCATCACCATCAAGGAAGACACCACCAACGGCCTCGACGACGTCCGGCTGCAGGTGACCGGCAATGCGGTGAAGTGGGACATCACCGAACTTGGCGCCGACGAATGTGCGCGCGGCTCGAAGGAAGGGCTGTTCGAAAAGCTCGACTACGGCATCATCGACAAGAGCGGCATCAACCCGAAGCTTGTCCACGACGACTGGGTCGGCATTTCCTACACCTCGGTCGTGCTGATCTACCGGACCGACGTATTCGGCGACAAAGGCCCGAAGACCTGGGCCGATTTCTGGAACGTGGAAAAGTTTCCGGGACGGCGCGCGCTGAGCGGCAGCCAGGCGACGGAAACGCTGAGCGTTGCCGCACTGGCCGAGGGCATTCCGATCGACAAGGTCTATCCGGTCGATATCGACGGCGCGTTGAAGTCCGTCGACAAGATCCGCGGCAATGTCGACGCCTGGTGGACCTCCGGCGCCCAGGCCATGCAGCTGGTTAAGGACGGCGAAGTCGACATGGCGAGCATCTGGAACGGCCGCGCCGGCACCTTGAAAAAGGAAGGCGCGCCGATCAGCTTTTCCTTCGATCAGGGCGTGCTGACCGCCGACTGCATGGTCATCCCGAAGGGCGCCAAGAACAAGGAGGCGGCCATGAAGGCGCTGGCGATGTTCGTCAGCCCGCAATTGCAGGCCAATCTGCCGCTCTATGTCGACAATGGCCCGGTCAACGAGAAGGCTTTCGAGACTGGCAAGATCCCGCAGGACAGGATCAAGGACATCAATTCGGCGCCCGAAAACGTCAAGAAGCAGGTGTTGCAGGATGCAGAATTCTGGCGCGACAACCTGGTCGAGGCGACGGAAAAGTTCAACAATCTGATCCAGCAATAGGCTGCGGCCGCAATCCAAACCACGGCAGGGCGACGCCTCGCCCTGCTTTCGCCGCCTCAGCCCCTGGGAGAGAAAAATCTTGTCCATTGCGCCATCCGCGTTGCCGATCGGCATGCGCGGGATCGAGAAACGATTTGGCAGCGTGCCTGTGCTGCGCGACCTCAACCTCGATGTCGAGGCTGGTGAATTCCTGACGCTGCTGGGGCCTTCCGGTTCCGGCAAGACGACGCTGCTGATGATCCTGGCCGGTTTCGTGCGGGCCAATGCCGGCTCGATCAGGGTCGGCGGCGACGAGATCATCACCACGCCGCCGCACAAGCGCAACATCGGCATGGTGTTCCAGAACTACGCGCTGTTTCCGCATATGAACGTCTTTCACAACATCGCCTTTCCGCTGAAGCAACGCGGCGTCGCCGCCGCCGAGACGGCCGAGCGTGTCGAGAAGGCACTCGATCTGGTGAAATTGCAGGGACTGGGCGAGCGCCGGGTCGACCAGCTCTCCGGCGGCCAACGCCAGCGCGTGGCGCTGGCGCGCGCCATCGTCTTCGAGCCGCGCATCGTGCTTATGGACGAACCCTTGTCGGCGCTCGACAAGGGCCTGCGCGAGCACATGCAGATCGAGCTACGCGCCCTGCATCGGCGGCTCGGCATGACCACCGTCTATGTCACGCACGACCAGCGCGAAGCCATCACCATGTCGGACCGCATTGCTGTCATGAACGGCGGACGCATCGAACAGCTCGACAAGCCCGAAAGCCTCTACGCCAGGCCGCAAACGCAATTTGTAGCAGGCTTCATCGGCGAATCGAATTTCATTCCGGTCGAGTGCCGCAACGGCTCCGTCTGGTACGAGGACCGAAGAATCCATACGGCGGCGGCGACGCCGGCGGCAGGCCAGTACCTGATGGTGGTGCGGCCGGAAAAGCTGCGGCTCTTGGCAACCGCCGAACCGACAAGCGGCGTCAACGTGCTCAACGCGACGCTCAGTGACATCATCTATCAGGGCGACAGCTTCGTCTGCTATGCCGTGCTGCGCGACGGCCGGCAGCTGACTTTGCGCGACTATTGCCGCAGCGATGTGCTGGCGAAAATGCCGGCTCCCGGCCAGCCGGTCAGCTTCGGTCTCGATGCGCACGACACGATCCTGGTGGCGGCAGACTGATGAGCGCGCAGACCGCCCTCATGCAGGAGACCGGCAGCCCAGCAGGCCGGGAGCTCAACACGCAGGCACTTCGCGCCGACGCCCGGCGTGAATCACTACGGCTGCTGGCGCTGCTGTCGCCGAGCCTGTTGCTGGTCTTCGCCATCATCATCGTGCCCATCGGCTGGCTGTTCTGGCTGTCGTTGTTCGACGAAGCGGGCGGCTTCAGCGCCGCCAATTATGCGCGATTCTTCGAGCAGGCCTCCTACATCAAGACCTTTGTCACCACCTTCAAGGTCGCCTTCATCGTCACCGGCGCCTGCGTGCTGCTTGGCTATCCCCTGGCCTACATGCTGTCGCAACTGCCGCGCCGGGCGGCGTCGATCTGCCTGATCTTCGTCATCCTGCCGTTCTGGACATCGGTCCTGGTGCGCACCTATGCCTGGCTGGTGATCCTGCAGCGCAAGGGCCTGATCAACAGCTGGCTGATCGACCTCGGTGTCATCAGCCAGCCGCTATCGCTCGCCAACAATTTTTCGGGCGTCGTCATCGGCATGACGCATATCCTGCTGCCGTTCCTGGTGCTGCCGCTTTACGCCTCGATGAAGACAATCGACACCGACTGCCTGCGCGCCGGCATGAACCTCGGCGCCGGCCCGGCCGCCACCTTCCGGCAGATCTTCTTTCCGCTGTCGCTGCCCGGCCTCGCCTCGGGCGTGGTCATCGTCTTCGTGCTCTGCCTGGGCTTCTTCGTCACGCCTGCGCTGATGGGCGGCGGCAAGGTCATCATGTGGGCGATGCGCATGGAACAGACCACCAGCCTCTATTCCAACTGGGGCGCGGGTGCAGCACTCGGCGTGGTGCTGCTGGTGGTCACGCTGGCGCTTCTCGGCCTGTTCCAGTGGCTGCTCGGCGCGCGCGCCACAGGTGTGTGGAGTTCGCGATGAGCGAGGATTTTGGCCTGCCTATCTCGCACCGGCAACGGCTGTGGCTCTATTGCCTCGGCGGCCTCGTGCTTCTGTTCCTGATCGCGCCGTCGATCATCATCGTCATCATGTCGTTTTCGGACTCGACGCTGCTGCAATTCCCGCCGCAGCAATGGTCGCTGCGCTGGTACCAGACCTATTTCGGGTCGCTGGAATGGCGCGACGCGACGATCGTCTCGGCCAAGGTGGCTGTCATGACGGTGCTGGTGGCGACACCGCTCGGGACCGCGGCCGCCTATGCCATCAACCGGGGCACGCTGCGCTTCAATGGCACCATCAACGCGCTGCTGACGGCGTCGCTGATCGTCCCGGTGATTCTGATCGGCATCGGCACCTTCTTCCTCTATGCGCGCATCGGGCTCAACAACACGCTGACCGGCCTGGTCATCGCGCACACGGTGCAGGCGCTGCCGCTGGTGGTGCTGACCGTGCTTTCCGGGCTGCGCTCCTACGACATGAACCAGGAGCGGGTGGCGCGCAGCCTCGGCGCCGGCCGCGTCGCCGCCTTCTGGCAGGTGACGATGCCACAGATCCGCTTCTCGATCGTCTCGGGCGCGCTGTTTGCCTTCATCACCTCCTTCGACGAAGTGGTGGTTTCGCTGTTCATATCGGGCGGCGAGACCACGACATTGACGCGCCGCATGTTCAATGCGCTACGCGATCAGATCGACCCGACGATCGCCGCCATCTCGACCTGCCTGATCGTGCTCTCGGTCGTGCTGTTGTCGGTTGCGCAGATTTTCGGCCGGCGGCATTGATTTCACCAGACGAATTCGCAGAAGTGACCATGGGATATCCAGACAGAATGCGTGATTTCCAGTTTCCCGGCCGCTCGCCGGTTCGTGCCACCGAGGCGGTTGCCGCGACCTCGCATCCGCTTGCAACCCTTGCGGCCATCGACATGCTGCGCTCCGGCGGCAATGCCATGGATGCCGCGGTCTGCGCCGCCGCCGTGCAGGGCGTGGTCGAGCCGCAATCGACAGGCATCGGCGGCGACTGCTTCGTGCTCTATTCTCCCGGGGGACAAGGCAATGTGCTGGCCTTCAACGGGTCCGGCCGCGCGCCTGCCAGGGCGACAGTCGACTGGTACCGCGAAAAAGGCTTCGACCGCATCCCGTTGCAGGGGCCGCATGCGGTCACCGTGCCGGGTGCCGTCGATGCCTGGAGCCGCCTGCTCGAAGACCATGGCCGCAAGGGCCTTGCCGAGGCGCTGGCGCCGGCCATCCACTATGCCGAGAACGGCTATGTCGTGCACGACCGCGTCGCCTTCGACTGGGCCGAACCGGAAACCGATCTGTCGGCCGACGAGCACGCCACGCGCATCTTCCTGCCCGGCGGCAAGGCGCCGAGGGCTGGCGACGTCCACCGGCAGCCGGAACTGGCGGAGACCTTGCGCATCATCGCCAAACATGGCCGGTCCGGTTTCTACGAAGGCGCTGTCGCCGACGATATGGTGAGTCGGCTCAATGCATTGGGCGGACTTCATACGGCCGAGGATTTCGCTGCGACCAGAGGCGACTATGTGGCGCCGGTCAGCACCTCCTATGGCGGCCATGACATCCACCAGATGCCGCCGAACAATCAGGGGCTGACGGCGCTTTTGATGCTCAATTTGCTGTCGGGCTTCGAGCTTGGCGGGCTGGATCCCAATGGCGCCGAGCGCCTGCATCTGGAGATCGAGGCCGGGCGCCTGGCCTATCGCGACCGCGACCGTTATGTCGGTGATCAGGACCATGTCCCGGTGCCGGTCAGAGAGCTGCTGTCCGGCGCCTATGCCGACCGGCTGCGCGCCGAGATCGACCGCGACCGCGCCATGACGCATCTGCCGCGCGTGGACCTGCCCGGCAGCGACACGGTCTACATCTCCATCGTCGACCGCGATCGCAACGCGGTCTCCTTCATCAACTCGACCTATTATTCGTTCGGCAGCGGTGTCGTCGGCCCCAAGTCCGGTGTCGTGCTGCAGAACCGCGGCTCCAGCTTTCGCCTCGATCCAGCGCATCCGAACGCGATCGCACCGGGCAAGCGGCCGATGCACACGATCATGCCGGGCATGGCGACGAAGAACGGCCGCGTGGTGATGCCGTTCGGGGTCATGGGCGGCGGCTATCAGCCGTTCGGCCATGTCCATCTGCTGACCAACATGATCGACTTCGGCATGGACCCGCAGCAGGCGCTGGATGCGCCGAGGGTGTTTTACAATGACGACACCGTGGAGGCCGAGCGTGGCGTTCCCACTGATGCAATCGAAGGCCTGCGCGGGCGCGGCCACCGCATAGCCGAACCGCATCATCCGCTTGGCGGCGGGCAGGTGGTGCTGATCGATTGGGAGAAGGGGACGCTGACCGGCGCTTCCGATCCGCGCAAGGATGGTTTGGCGCTTGGCTACTGAGGCGATCCGTTGTCCAATGGCGTATCCATATCGAGGCAAGCCCGTCAGCGGGGCTTCCACCAATAGTCGTTCGAAATCCAGCCGGTGATCATGACCCAAACCGAAACCCACGCAGACCTCTCCCGCCGTCTCGCCGCCGGCGCCGACGATGCGCCCGCCATCCTGGCACCCGACAGGGCGACGCTCAGCCATGGCGAATTGCGCAGCCTGATCGCCGATACGGCAAAACAGCTGCATGCGCGCGGCATCGGCCGCGGCGACAGGGTGGCGATCGTGCTGCCGAACGGGCCCGAGATGGCCACCGCCTTCGTCGCCGTGGCGGCCGCCGCCTCGACGGCACCGCTCAACCCCGCCTACCGGGCCGACGAGCTCGATTTCTACCTCACCGACATCGGCGCCAAGGCAATCCTTGTCGCGGAGGGCGAGACCGGACCGGCGGTGACGGTGGCCGAACGCCTTGGCATCGGCG
>NZ_RZQY01001200.1:0-759 GCF_003998575.1 Mesorhizobium sp. M7A.F.Ca.CA.001.10.2.1
GTCGAAGTCTGAATTGATGGCAATGGTGCCGGCCGAGCCCGGACGCTTGTCGGGAAACTGCACATCGAACAGATATTCGTTCTGCTGCTGGCCGACCGCATAGCGCTTGCGGCCGCAGTCGCCGAGTTCGCCGAAATTGCAGTCGACCGAAATCTGCGTCTCCTTGCCTTCTTCGGAGCGGGCAATGATGTCGAACACGGCATGTTTGCCGGCCAGCTTCTCCAGCACGCCTTGTCCGACGTCGAAACTGATCGCCGAACCGGACGCGCCGGAACGGATGCGCAGGAACGAACCGGTATCGTCCTTCATCACCTCGGCCCTGGCGTCAGACGGCGCGCTGACATGGGATGCATCGGCCGGCGAAAACACATTGATCCAGTCGCGCGCCTGGTCCGCGGCGCCGGGTTTTGCCGGACCGCCGTCGGCCGGTGTGAAATCGTCGTCCTCGACGGTCGGCGGCGCCTGCGGCGGGGCGGTGTCGAGTTGCGCGGATGTCTTGAACACGCCGGTCTGCACGGCGAAGAACAGGCCGATGCCAACCGCGGCGAGCAGTGTCACGGTCAGGAAGATGGCGGTCAGCGGCAGGCGACGTCCCCTTATGCGCCGTTCATCGCGGTCGGGCGCCACTTCCGTCGTCGCGCCGGCCGAGGCCGGAACCGACATGTCGATGGCCGGAGCATCGGGAAGCGTGGCCTCCGGCATGATGTCGGGAACGACGGGCAGAACGCGGGAGCGCGGCGCATCGGCAGCGGATTGCAC
>NZ_RZQY01001201.1:0-757 GCF_003998575.1 Mesorhizobium sp. M7A.F.Ca.CA.001.10.2.1
TACGATGATGGGCTTCATAACGGTCACGAAGTCCTTTTAAAATTGCAACAGTATCTTCAACTGAAGGTTCATCAACTTGTATAGGTTGGAAACGACGTTCTAATGCTGCGTCTTTTTCAATATTTTTGCGATATTCGTCTAAAGTAGTCGCACCAATGCATTGTAATTCTCCACGAGCTAAAGCAGGTTTTAGAATATTAGAAGCATCTATGGCACCTTCAGCTCCACCAGCACCGACTAATGTGTGCAATTCATCAATAAATAGAATAACATTGCCTGCTTGATGAATTTCTTCCATTACTTTTTTCAAACGTTCTTCGAATTCGCCACGATATTTAGTTCCAGCTACAACTGTTCCCATATCTAAAGACATGACACGTTTGTTTTTCAATGTTTCTGGTACTTCATTATTTACAATTGCTTGCGCTAATCCTTCAGCAATCGCTGTTTTACCTACACCAGGTTCACCAATTAATACTGGGTTGTTTTTAGTACGACGACTAAGTACTTCTATAACACGTGTGATTTCTTTATCACGTCCTACTACAGGATCTAATGTTCCATCTTTAGCAATGACTGTTAAATCACGTGCTAAACCATCTAAAGTTGGTGTGTTATTAGATTTATTTGCTTGAGCATTTTTATTACTCATTTCTGGACTACCTAAAGCTTTAACGACTTGAGCACGTGCTTTTGTAATATTTAAATCGAGATTTGCAAATACACGTGCAGCTACGCCTTCGTTTTCTCTAATTAA
>NZ_RZQY01001202.1:0-756 GCF_003998575.1 Mesorhizobium sp. M7A.F.Ca.CA.001.10.2.1
GCATGACACCGGGACGCTGGTCGTCGCTGATCCAGGGCTCTGCCGCGGCGGCTTGATCGCCTGCCGCAACAATCCACCGGTCAGTCGTCCGATTCGGCGTCGTCGTCGATGAGCACCAGTTCCTCGTTCGAGAGGTTGGCCTCGATGCGGGCAAGCAGTTTGAACAGCGACTTCTGGTCCTTCTTGTCGAGGCCCTTCAGCGCCTGCTTTTCGGTCTTCTTCACCGATTTCTCGATAGCGTGGATGATATCGCGGCCGGTATCGGTGAGGAAAATATGCGCCTGACGGGCGTCGGCCGAGGAGGCGCGTTTTTCCAGAAAACCCTGGGCTTGCAGCCGGTTGATTGTCTTGGTGATGGTAGGCGGGCGCACGCCGAGGCGTCCGGCAAGATTGCCCGGCGTCTGGCCGTCCTCACGGTCGAGCGCCAGCATGATCTGATCCTGGCCGGCATAGAAGCCGTGCGCCAGAAGCCGGGCCGCCAGCGCCGTTCTTGCCAGCCTTGCCGCCGAATGCAGCCGGCTCATTGTCGCAGTCTTATCCGCCTTGGCCATGGTCATCCCTCTTCGGCCGTACCGGTGCGGGCAGCATAGAGGCAGCCGGCCGGTTGGCAATCGACGATGAAAAAGATTCCGGAGCTTCAAACAGCTTTGCCGGCAAGCATTGTGGTGTCCGCCGTGGCTAATGCCAGATGTTTATTTCAGTTAGATGACAAACGAATTCCCAGCCGGAATTTTCGCCGCGAGCAAAGTGATGGAG
>NZ_RZQY01001203.1:0-754 GCF_003998575.1 Mesorhizobium sp. M7A.F.Ca.CA.001.10.2.1
GAGGTAGATAGTGGCGCGCATCGTTGTGATAACGCACGAGCATGACAGGTTCCTGGGCAGGCGCGACATCCTGCTGCGCAGGAGCAGCCCATACATGCTGTTCGACATTCTTGCGGAATTGAAAAGGCGCGGCCACTCGGTTCAGGTTCAGCAAGGCCTGTCGAAGCCGGTCAGCGGCGATATGGCGGTATTGCATGTCGATGCCACGGTGACGCCCACGGACTATGTCGACTACGCCCGGAGTTTTGCCTTCTGCCTCAACATCGGCGCCGCCGACATATCCAAGCGGCGGATCAGCGGCGCATTGGTCGACAGAACCGACAGCTGGCAAGGTCAGGTGATCGTCAAAAGCAATCTCAACAATCGGGGTATTCCGGAGACGCTCCTCAACCGGCGATCCGAGCGTGCCGGGAAACAGCAGCCGTTTCCGCGCTTGCCAGCCTTGCATCCTTATGAGGTCCATGGATCTCTCGGCGACGTTCCAGATGGCGTCTTTGATTGCGACGATCTCGTCGTGGAAAAGTTCATTCCGGAGAGAGAACCCGACGGTTTTGCTGTTCGTTTCTGGGTGTTTTGCGGAGAGCGCGAGCGCTGCACCCGCTACGTCTCCCCGAACGGCCTGGTCAAGGCATCAGAGACGATCCGGCGCGAGCCCGTCCCGGTGCCCGACGAATTGCGTGAGCGTCGGCGTGAACTCGGCTTTGACTATGGAAAATTCGATTTCGTCATGCATGAGGGCAGGGCCGTCCTCCTC
>NZ_RZQY01001204.1:0-749 GCF_003998575.1 Mesorhizobium sp. M7A.F.Ca.CA.001.10.2.1
CTCCCTCACCGGCGACCAGTACAAGGGCAAGGTCGCCATCTACGACTACTACCTGCCGGTCATCGGCATGGCCGCACTGGCGATCGGCAAGAAGACGGCCGATCTCACCGAAGCCGACCTGCCCGCCCTCAAGGACGAGCTCTTGAAGATGAAGGCCAATGCCAAGCTGGTCGGCGAAGTGACCGCCAGCCAGACGGCGCTTGCGACCGGCGAGGTCGACATATTGGTCGGCGGCGGCGAATGGGTGACGGCGGGCCTGGCCAAGGAAAACCCGGCGCTGGACTTCTCGGTCCCCAAGGAGGGTGCGATTCTCTGGTCGCAGTCGCTGGCCATGTTCAAGGATTCCAAGAACAAGGACATGGCGCTGAAGTTTATCCAGTACATTATGAGCCCGGAAGGCCAGGCGCGCCTTGCCACCTCCTCCTGCTATTGGGGCATGCCGGCCAACACCAAGGCCGCACTCACCGACGACCAGAAGAAGGTTTTGCGCTTCGACGAGCAGCCGGGCTTCCTGGCGCGCGCCCAGGCCTATCCGGCGCCGAACGCCGATCTCGACAAGAAGATGCAGGATATGTGGACCGAAATGCTGCAGGCGAAATGAGCCGATAGCGCTCATGAGCAGCTCGGCAAACAACGGACGTGCCCTGCCCCGGGCGGGCTCTGCTCTGCCCCGGGCGGCCCTGCCCCGGGCGGGCTCTGCCCTGCCCTGGGCGCTGGTCACGCCGGCGCTCGGCTGGACGCTGCTGTTC
>NZ_RZQY01001205.1:0-748 GCF_003998575.1 Mesorhizobium sp. M7A.F.Ca.CA.001.10.2.1
GGTGGCGCTGGTTCGCGGCGACGATTTTGATATTTTCACCCACCCCGACCGGGTGGTTTGCGGAGTTGCCAAGCATGTCGCATGACGAAGAACACATTATGAGCACCGCCGAGAAGCTGGTGCGCATGGCAAACCAGATCGCCGATTTCTTCCATTCCAAGCCGCGCGAGGAAGGCATTGCCGGCGTCGCCGAGCACATCAACAAGTTCTGGGAGCCGAGGATGCGGCGGCAGTTCTTCGAAATGCTGGACGACGGCACCGGGAACTTCAACGAGTTGGTGGTGGCCGCCTCCGCCAGGATCAGGCGGCCGATCACGCCGGCTGCGGCCGACCTCAAACTCGGACTCGAGCCCTCCCCTGCCGACGTCGCCGCCTCGCAGGAATAATCGCCAAGCCGCGCCGGCTTACATTCGTCATCGCTAAAGTTTAAGCTGCCGCATCCGCGCTGTTCTGCTATGGTTTGACGACCAGAAATCGTCAGGCCGGGGTGGAAATCTCGTGAGGCCGATCGAGACGCGATACGCCCGTAGCGGCGATATGAGGATCGCCTATCAGGTGGTCGGGCAGGGATCGCTCGATCTGGTCTTCGTGCCGGGCTTCATTTCCAACCTCGACCTGCACTGGGAAGACGAGGGCTATACCAGGCTCTTGAAGCGGCTTTCGGCATTCTCGCGGCTGATCCTGTTCGACAAGCGCGGCACGGGTCTGTCCGACCGCGTCGACGCGCATAACCTGCCCAGTCTCGAAA
>NZ_RZQY01001206.1:0-745 GCF_003998575.1 Mesorhizobium sp. M7A.F.Ca.CA.001.10.2.1
TCTCGTCTCGTTTCGAGAACATCGCCTGCTCGCCGCCATCTCCGACAGGTTCGGCAGGAAGCTGGCCGGGCATGCCGCCCATCCGCGCCTCGTCGGCCTGCAGAAGATGCTGTGGACGAAGTCGCGCATGGCGATGCGCGAGGCCGAGCCGGCGCTGAAGGCGATGGCCGACGGCGGCGCCGACATCATGCTGATAAAGGGCGCCAGCCGCATTGCCTTGAACGCGTCGGCGCAGCGTGGCCGGGTGGCGCATGATATCGACATATTGGTGCGCCCGCGCGACATGGCTGCCGTCTTCGACATCTTGCGCGATCGCGACTGGCAGATCGCCTCGGGCGTCAGCGCGCAATATCTGCGAACCCGGTTGGCGTCGCTGCGGTCGATGAACTTCTTCAAGGGCCGTTTCGGTGACATCGACCTGCACCAGCTCGGCTATGACGGGTCGCAGACGAGCGCGGAAGACGACCTGGCCATCTGGCAACGGGCGGTCCCGGCACAATTCAGCGGCGTCGCGGTCTTCGTGCCGTCGCCGGCCGATCGCATGGCCCTGGCCATCGCCCATGGCGGCCTCGACGCCCATACCCACAGCGACTGGCTTGTCGACTGCGCGGTCGCCATCCATGGCGAAGACGTCGATTGGGACACGTTCCTCGACATCGTCGGCAGACGCGGCCTGGCGGTTCCAGCGGCGGTGGCGTTATCCTATCTAACGTTCGAGATCGGCATTCCGGTGCCGGAACCGACA
>NZ_RZQY01001207.1:0-744 GCF_003998575.1 Mesorhizobium sp. M7A.F.Ca.CA.001.10.2.1
CCTCCATGCCGTCGAAATGGCTGCGCACCCGCGCCGCATCCTTGTGACCGAGCGGAATATCGAGCGACACGCCGAGGCCGCCGCGCTTCTTCGATGAAGGAATGAGCGCGGCGCCCTTGCCAAGCACATCGCGGAACGGGGCGCCGAGCTTTGGATGAAGGATGGCGGCGGCATGTTCGAGCTCGCCATCGGCGCCGACGGCGGCGGCCTTGCCGAAGCTCTCGACCCGGTAGCCGGCAATGCCCAGAGCAGCGACCGCGCGCCTGGGCAAGATATCGCCCAAGGCTTCGCCTATGGCGCTCAGTGCCGACAGGTCCTCGACGTAAGTGCCCGCATAGGGGTTGCGGATCACCGCAATGGCTGCGGCACGCCGCGTCGGCGGATCGACGGGCCGCCCGCCTTCGATCCGGGTTTCCTCGACGATGGTGATGATGCGGCGGATTTCGGGGTTCATCGCAAGCCGTCCTCGCCCTTGATGTCGGCGGCGGCAAGGCCGCCGACCCGTGCATGGACGCGTGCGCCGGTGGTCATCGCCAGGATGACCGCCATTTCGTCGCCGCGCGGCGCATCGGCAATGCCTATCTCGATCGCATCGAAATGGCTGCGCACATAGGAGGCGTTTATGTGCGTGATCGGGATGTCGATGCGCGTTCCGGGGCCGCCGACCTTCTTGGTCGAAGGCACGATCGCCTTGGCATTGCCGAGCAGTTCGCGCATCGCATAGCCCCCCGGATTGTGCCAGAG
>NZ_RZQY01001208.1:0-744 GCF_003998575.1 Mesorhizobium sp. M7A.F.Ca.CA.001.10.2.1
TTCCGGCACCGTCACCTCGAAACCCCAGCCGCGGCCCTTTACCCAACCGTAATGGACGAGATAATTGGCGATCGAGGCCAGCACGTCCGGCGTCGAGTTCCAGATGTCGGCGCGGCCGTCGCCGTCGAAATCGACGGCATGTTTCAGGAACGAGGTCGGCATGAATTGCGGCTGGCCGAGCGCTCCGGCCCACGACGATTTCATCGCGCCGACCGGAGCAAGACCGCGCTCGACGATCTCGAGTGCAGCAAGCAACTCGGTGCGGAAGAAGTCCTTCCTGGTCGACATGAACGCTTTGGTGCCCAGCACTTCGAAGGCGTCGTAAGGCACCTTCGCCGCGCCGAATCCGGTCTCGCGGCCCCAGATCGCCAGCAGCACTTCGCCCGGCACACCATAGCGCTTTTCGATTGATGCAAGTGTCCTGGCATTGGTGGCTTCGCGCGCCCGCCCGCCCGCCGTCACCGCACGAACCGTTTTCTCGGCGAAATAGGCGCCGGGCGAACCGAATTCGGCCTGGTGCTGTTTCCGCGGCGTGGTCGCCTTCTCGCCCGGCTTGACCAGGTCGGGCAGTTTCAGATTGGGCTTGATGCCGTCGAAGGCGGCATCGAAGGTGGTTTTGGAAATGCCTTGTGACTTGGCCTGCGGCCAGAGGTCGTTCTGCAGCCAGGCGCGGAACTGGTCGTCGATCTTTGCGGCGGAGGCGGGGGTGGAAAGGAAGAGGAAGGCAAGGGCAGCCAGTAAGAA
>NZ_RZQY01001209.1:0-742 GCF_003998575.1 Mesorhizobium sp. M7A.F.Ca.CA.001.10.2.1
GAGGATGACCACCGTCGCCATGAAACGGGACAGGCCGAGCCGCTGCAGCCGGTCGGCAACGGGATCGAGGAAATAGGCCAGCACCATGCCGGCGACGAAGGGCAGCAGGATGGCGCTGAAAACATAGAGGAAAAGCGCCAGCAGCGCGGCACCGGCCAGCCAGAAGAAGATCTGCCGGCGAAAGGTCGCGGACGCGGCGATGTCGGCGGCCGCGGCCTCGATCGCTGCCGCTTCTGTCTCAGATGTCCGGAGTGGAGCCTTCGCCATAGCCGCTCATGTGCCTCAGCCAAGTGACGAGATAGGCTGCGGCCGAAGCCACGGTCAAGACCCCGGACAGCAATATGAGGGCTGACCTCAGCGGGTCGAAGTGAACGGCAAGGGCAAGTTCTCCCAGCACAAGCGCGGCCAGCACGATCTGGATCGCGGTGTTGGCCTTCGACACGAACAACGGTTTCATCTCGACCGGATGGGTCATGACGGCGGACAACACCACCGCGCAGACGATCAACGCGTCGCGCGACACCATGATGACGACAAGCCACAGCGGCAATTGCCCGATGAAGCTCATGACCACGAACACCGAAACCAGCAGCAGCTTGTCGGCCACCGGGTCGAGATACGCGCCGAGCGTGGACTGCTGGTTGAAACGGCGGGCGATGAACCCGTCGACGCCGTCGGAAATGCCGGCGACGAGGAACCCGGCAAAAGCCCAGTCCCAGCGCGCCTGCAGCATCGCCAGCAC
>NZ_RZQY01000120.1:0-11942 GCF_003998575.1 Mesorhizobium sp. M7A.F.Ca.CA.001.10.2.1
CGATACAGCGATGCGCGAGATGGACGAGTTCCGGCAGTTCGGATGAATAGAAGAGCACCGAGCCGCCGTCGGCGGCGAATTTGCGAATCGCCTCGTAGATCGACTGCTTGGTGCCGACATCGACCCCGCGCGTGGGATCGAAGAGCAGCAAGGTGCGCGCGCCGGTCATCATGACGCGCGCCAGAAGCGCCTTCTGCTGGTTGCCACCCGAAAGCTCGTCGATCTTGAAATGCAGGTAGCGCTCCTGAAGGTCGACCGCCGCGGCGGTTTTCCTCGCGGCGCGACGCTCGCCGGCGGGCCAGACGATGCCGCCCTGCGCAATGCGGGAAATGATCGGCAGCACCATGTTGCTGGCCGTGGTAAGGCCGCCGAGGATACCTTCCGATTTGCGATCCTCAGGCAGGTAGGCAAGGCCGTTGCCAAAATAGAGCGCGTCGCCTGGGCTGCCGATATGAGCGCGCACGCCGTCGATCTCGATGCTTCCGCCCTTCGCCTTGGCAAGGCCGACCAGTGTCCTGAACAGGTCGCGCTGCCCTTGACCTTCAAGCGCGGCGATGCCGACGATCTCGCCCTGCCTGACATTGAACGACACCTCGTTCAGGATGCCGCCCGAAAGGCCTTTGACGCTCAGCGCGATGGGCGCGGCATCACCTGCTACGGGCAATGTGTTGACCGTTTCACGCGCGCTGCGGCCGACCATCATCTCGAAGATGTTCTCGTCCGAGGCGCCCGAAAGCTCGACGGTGCCGATGCTGCGGCCGTTGCGCAGTATAGTGGCACGCGAGCACAAGCTGCGTACTTCCCCGAGGCGATGGGAAATATAAAGGATTGCGGTCTGCAAGGATTTTTGCCGCCGCACCAGCTCGAACAGCCATTCGACGTCGGCCAGCGCGGCCGTCGGCTCGTCGAGGATCAATAATTTCGAAGCGTGGGTGAAAGCACGGACGATTTCGAGCCGCTGACGGTCCGACAGCGAGAGCACACCCACGGGCGTGTCAGGATCGAAATACGCCAAACCATAATCCTTAAGCGTCTTTCGAGCGGAGGCTATCGCCGTGCGATGCGACGCGAGACCGAGCATGCCCCTGGGCATTTTCGGCAGCATCAGATTCTCGGCGATGCTGAGGTTGGGCAGCAGGCTGAGTTCCTGGAAGGCCGTCGCCACGCCCTGCGCCCGCGCACCGACGATGTCGTGCGGCGCATAGGGCGCGCCAAAGATCGACAGCGATCCGCTGTCCGGCTTCACCACGCCGCTGAGGATCTTGACAAGCGTCGACTTGCCGGCGCCGTTCTCGCCCAGCAGTGCATGGACTTCACCCGGACGCAGGTCAATGGAAACGGAATCGAGCGCGACTGTCGGTCCGTAAGACTTCGCAATCTTGGCGATGCGAACGGCTAGAGGGGTCTCGTCGGTGCTCATCCCTCCTCCCAAGGTAAGGTCGCAACTGCAGTGAGAACGTTCTCTGAGAACGTTCTCACCCTTTCATAAACCGATATTCGTTGTCAACCGGGTATTTGGCGGCCGCATCTCGCTCGACGGCATAGTTTGCGACTTCGCTTCGACATCGACACCGCGGGTCGGCTCATCGAGCAACAGAATTCGGCTGCCGGCATAGACCCAGCGCCCAATCACCACTTTCTGCTGGTTGCCGCCCGACAATGTGCCGACCGGCGTGTCGATCCGCGCCGTCTTGATGCCGATACGACGAATGATATCGCCCGCCGCGTCTGCCATGCGTGATGCCGAGATCACGCCGTTCACCGCCACTCTCGAGAAGTCGGTGGCGACGGTGTTCTCGTCAACGCCGAGTAGCGGCAAGATGCCATCCTCCTTGCGACTTTCAGGCTCATCCCGATTCCGCTTTTGACTCTCTCGCCATACGAGGCACTGGTGATGTTCTTTTGATCGAGCAAGACCGTACCGGCACGCACCGTATCGACCCCACCGATCGCCCCCAGCAGTTCGGTGCGGCCCGAGCCGAGCAGGCCGGCGAAACCCAGCACCTCGCCTCGCCTCGGGATCGAACGAGACACCTGAAAGCTTCGGTGGCACGGCAAGATCGCGCACCGACAACACGTTGTCTCCGCCCCTCGCCTCTCCTTTGCGCCACGAGTTGACCTAGCGCAGCACCGAGAAGCCTTAGGCGCCGGGCGGACCTGGAGGCGCAACCACCGACACCGACATTCGCTGATGGTGGCCATCTGAATTGAGAATTCGTCTCGAAGCAAAACAGCAAGATAATCCGGGTACACAATGAGGCGTGTCCCAGCCCTGATCCCATCAGTGATCCATCGCCTTGACGATCTCTTCAGTCATCTTCTTGGCATCGCCGAGCAGCATCATGGTGCCGTCCTTGTAGAACAGCGTGTTGTCGATGCCGGCATAGCCGGAGCCGAGCGAGCGCTTAACGAACAGGCAGGTGCGGGCCTTGTCGACGTCGAGGATCGGCATGCCGTAGATCGGCGACGACTTGTCGTCGCGCGCGGACGGGTTGGTGACGTCGTTGGCGCCGATGACATAGGCGACATCGGCCTGCGCGAATTCGGAGTTGATGTCCTCGAGTTCGAACACCTCGTCATAGGGCACATTGGCTTCGGCGAGCAGCACGTTCATGTGGCCGGGCATGCGGCCGGCGACCGGGTGGATGGCATATTTGACGTCGACGCCATTGGCCTTGAGCTTGTCGGCCATTTCGCGCAGCGCATGCTGCGCCTGGGCAACCGCCATGCCGTAGCCCGGCACGATGATGACTTTCTGGGCGTTCATCATCAGGTAGGCGGCATCGTCGGCGGAACCCTGCTTGACCGTGCGTTCGATGCCGTCATCGGCGGCCGCTGCCGTCTCGCCGCCGAAGCCGCCGAGAATGACCGAGATGAAGCTTCGGTTCATGCCCTTGCACATGATGTAAGACAGGATCGCGCCGGACGAGCCGACCAGTGCACCGGTGATGATCAGCGCCAGATTGCCGAGCGTGAAGCCGAGTGCGGCCGCCGCCCAGCCCGAATAGGAGTTGAGCATCGAGACGACGACCGGCATGTCGGCGCCGCCGATCGGGATGATCAGCAGGATGCCGAGCACCAGCGAGGCCGCAACGATCAACCAGAAGACCAGTTTGGACTCGGTGGTGACCAGCCTATTTGTATCACAATAAGAAACACATTAGGTATCACAAAATCGGAAATAGCCGCAAGGCTAATCACTAGCTGTCGAAACTTCTATAGTAAATTCAATAGCTTAGCGAGGAAAGTCGATGGTACCGTTGGCTGGGATCGAACCAGCGACCTCCGGATCCACAATCCGGCGCTCTAACCATCTGAGCTACAACGGCACGTTGCCTGAGCGGATCGAAACAGAAACTCATCCGCCCGCTCTGTCGTTCGGCGATGCGTCCTTACGGGCTTATGGATTCTAATTCAAGGCTTTTGGAAAGCAAAGGTCACTTCCCCACATCGACGCGGCATTTGCCCAGCAAGAAGGCGCAGGCAAGGGCCGGGCGACGGACAAAGAAAAAGGCCGGCGGGAGGAGGTGCCGGCCTTTTCCTGTTACGAGCCAGCGGGAGGAGGTGCTGGCTGGTCACCCGGGGAGCAGAGGGAGGAGGTTCCACTCACCGGGTATTCCTTGATGGCTGCTATCATACACCTGATCGTTTTTAAGAAAATGCGACCTTTTGTTGCATCTTCAGATCATGCGCAAATGTTAGGCAACCTTGATTTCCTTCATCGCCTTCTCGAAGGCGGTCTTGATCGGCTTGGAGACGTCCTCGGCCGCCTTGGAGGCAACGGCCTGGAAGTCCTTGGCCTGCTCGACGGTCGATTCGACGCGCTTGCGCAGGAAGGCGGTCTGCAGCTCGACGACTTCCGACAGCGACTTGGCGCCGATCAGGGCTTCGAGGTGGGAAAAGCCGGCCTCGGCATTGGCACGCAAAGCGGAGATGGTCTTGAGCGACAGGTCGTTGGAAACGGTCTTGGCGTTCTCGTAGGTCGACTCCAGAGCCTTCTGGGTCTCCTCGGCGCCGGTCTTCAGCTTGGCATAGGCCTCTTTCGACTGCTCAACGCCCTTTTCGGCGAAGGCGCGCATCTGGTCGGTGGCCTTGGAAGCGTCGAAGCTCGGGAATTCAACGTTTTCGATCGTCTCGGCGGTCTTGGTCCTGGACATTTTCCATCCTTTTCAGCGGCAGCGGCTTTGACAGAAAGCCGTCTCGTTCCTGTATGATGGCAATATAAAGGCAAATTTTGTGCGTTGCAATATCTTTGTTGCAGTGCACCATAAATTTCTTTTGGGCCGTTAACCAAGAGCCCAGATTCCAGCCTTTGCACGTTCTGGCTTGTGGACCTTCGCGCCTCCGGCTTTTATTAACAAAGCGTTAACTGCAAAATCGCCGCTCCGTGAGGTCCGCCAAGCGCATGCCGTCCGAATATTCCTTCCTCGATGTCGCCGTGCTCGACGCGGTCCGCCAGCGCTTTGCGGCAGGCGACGCGATCGCGATCCTGTCGGCGGATCTGGAGCAGGTGATCTGGGCCAACGGGCCAGGAGCCGCGATGTTCGGTTATCCCGACATCGAGGCGATCATCGGCGCCTCGGCGCAGTTGCCCGTGATCGCCAGGCGCCAGATCATGGCGACCAGCGGATTTCCCGAGATTGGCAGTGACCGCGCCATCATGGTGCGGCTGGCGACCGGCATGACCAGCCGCGCCGTCGGCTTCCTGGCCAGTGCGGTGACCATGCCGGACGCCGAAAAGGCGATCATGCTGGCAGTGCCGGCGGCTCAGACCGGGTCACGCAGTGCCGGCGAAATCGCCGCGCGCGCCATTAGCGGCCTCACCGAGGATGGTCATTTCATCGCCTTTGTCGATGCCGGGGGCAACGTCGAGGCGGCCTCGGAAGGATTTTCGGCACTGGGCATCCTGCCGGAGACGCTGGCGGCACTGGTTGCCGACGTCGCAGCCGAGAGCGACCGCATCGTCAAGCGCCTTGTCCCCGGCGGCACGGCCTCCTACCCGGCAGGGCTGGCAAGATTGACCGAGGAGCGGCATCTGCTGGTGGTGATCGACGAGGACCAGCTCGACGACACAGCCCCTGCGGGCGAACATCCTACGCAAACCATTGCCGAGACGGCACCTGCTGGCGACGCGGCTTCCCAGCCGGAACAGGGCCGCGAGGCACCGACCGACGAACCGAGCGCCTCGCAGCCGGCCGGCGACATCGCCGCATCGCAGCATGAGATCGCCGATGCGATCGGGCAGGCGCCGACGGCGGCTAACAGCGATCAGCCGGCAGCAGAGCGCATGCCCGCGCAGCACGACCATTGGTACTTCAACGCCGGCGAGGACGGAGGGCAACAGGCGCCGCGACCTGCCGCGTCCGGACCTGAAGCGCCTCAAGAGCCGGCCGCCCTGGAAGTCCAGTCCACGGCCACGCCGACGACCGTCTCGGCGATAGACCGCGCCGCGGCGCCGGTGCGCTTCGTCTGGCGCACCGATGCCGAAGGCAAGTTCAGCGCGCTGTCGCCGGAATTCGCCGACATCGTCGGCAAGCCGGCGGCCGACGTGATCGGCCGCCGCTTCCGGGATGTCGCCGCTACATTCGGCCTCGACCCCTCCGGCGAGATATCAGGGCTCCTCGAACGGCGCGATACCTGGTCCGGGCGCTCCGTGCTGTGGCCGGTCGTCGGCACCGATCTGAAGATACCGGTCGACCTGGCGGCGCTGCCTGTCTATGGCCGCAGCCGCGCCTTCGAGGGTTTCCGCGGCTTCGGCGTCGCCCGCGCCAGCGACGCGGTCGTCGATCCGGAGGCCATCGGCATGGCGCTGGTGCCCAATAGCCAGGCGCCGGCAACGCCGGAACCGCAAGTCATCCAACCCGCGCCCGAACAGCCGAACGCCGAAGAGCCCAAGACCGAGGACACGCAGGCATCGGATCCGTTCAAGGGCGAGGTGCCGGCGTTGACCATCGTGCCGAAACAGGAGCGGCGCTTTGCCGATAAGGTGATCCGGCTCGCCGAACATCGCCAGCCTGCCAACGACAAGGGCCTGTCGACCCTGGAACGCAGCGCGTTCCGCGAAATCGGCGAGCGGCTGAAGAAGGATAGCGCTCCGGTCGGGCCGCCAGAGACCGAGACTGTGGAGGCATCGGCAGAGGAGACCGAGGCTCCGGTCAATGCGTCGGACGACCCGATGCGCACCGACGGCATCCCTGCGTCAGGGCCAGAGAACGAACCGGTCGAGGCATCCGATGTCGATGCCGAAGACGACCGGGATCTGGCACGGCTTGACGGTCACGCGGACGAAGCCCCTCGTGACGCCCGCTCGGGGGTGAATGTGACGGGCTCGTTGCTCGACTATGCCGGCCAAGATGACGAACGTGGCCCCGTGGCGGCGGAACCAGAGAACACAGCTGCCGTTTCGCCCGGCGAAGAGCCTGAATCCACTGACGCGACACATGATGGCCTCGATGACGACAGCATGACGTCGGCGGATTTTCGCGATGCCGAAGACAATGAGGATTGGGCGCAGCCCGACGAGGAAGCCGCGTCGCCCGACGAGCAGACGGTTGGCGAGGAAACCGCAGGCGTCTCTGCGGAAATACCCCTCGAGCGCCCTCGCCTGCAGGTTCCGCCGCTCAAGGCCGAAGGGTTCGTGCCGTCGGCGTTTTCCGCCGGAGATGAACACAAGGCTCCGGACACGTCGCTGCTCGGCAAGCTGCCCGTGCCGCTGCTCATCCATTCCGGGGACCGGTTGCACTATGCGAATGAGGAATTCCTCAGCCTGACGGGTTACGAGGCGCTTGACGATCTGGCGGATGCCGGCGGCCTCGGCGCGTTGTTTGCCGACCCCTATGCCGACGACGGCGTTTCCGACGGCACCGATCGCGCGCTGCGGCTGAAAACGCGTGACGGACAGGAATTCCCGATCGAGGCCATTTTGCGCTCGGTCCCCTGGCGCGACGGCAAGGCGCTGATGCTGGTCGTGCGACGCTCCGGCGAGGATGATGCGCCGGCGAGCCTGCATGTGGTTGGCGACGAGCAGACGCAGCCGGATATTTCCGAACTCAAGGCGCGCATCGCCGAGATGCGCACCATTATCGACACCGCCACCGACGGCGTCGTGTTGATCGGCCGTGACGGCACCATCCGATCGATTAGCCGGCCTGCGGAAGCGCTGTTCGGCTTCGACAGCGACGATGTGACCGGCAAGCCGTTCGCCTCGCTGTTTGCGATCGAAAGCCAGCGCGCGGCGCGCGACTATCTCAACGGACTGTCCGAACCCGGCGTGGCGAGTGTCATGAACGACGGCCGCGAGGTGATCGGGCGCGAGTCGCAAGGACGCTTCATTCCGCTGTTCATGACCATCGGCCGGCTGCCCAACGACAGCGGCTTCTGCGCCGTCGTTCGCGACATCACGCAGTGGAAGCGGGCCGAAGAGGACTTGACGCAGGCACGTGCGGTGGCCGAGCGCGCGTCCTCGCAGAAGACCGATTTCCTGGCCCGCATCAGCCACGAGATCCGCACCCCGCTCAATGCCATCATCGGTTTTTCGGAATTGATGGTCGACGAGAAGTTCGGACCTGTCGCCAACGACCGCTACCGCGACTATCTGCGCGATATCAACCGCTCGGGCAATCATGTGCTCGACCTGGTCAACGACCTGCTCGACATCTCCAAGATCGAGGCTGGCCAGCAGGAGATGGCCTATGAGGCGGTGTCGCTCAACGACACGCTGGCCGAGACGGTGGCGATGATGCAGCCGCAGGCCAACCGCGAACGGGTCATCATCCGCTCCAGCTTCGCTTCGCGGCTGCCGGAAGTGGTGGCCGACCTGCGCAGCGTGCGCCAGATCGCGCTCAACATCCTGTCGAATGCCATCCGTTACACTCAGGCCGGCGGCCAGGTGATCGTCTCGACCGCCTATGAGACCTCGGGCGACGTCGTCATGCGGGTGCGCGACACCGGCATCGGCATGAGCCATGCCGAGATCGAGCAGGCGCTGAAGCCGTTCAAGCAGATCAACGCGCTGAAGCGCGGACGCGGCGACGGGACCGGGCTTGGACTGCCGTTGACCAAAGCGATGGTGGAAGCCAACCGTGCCCGGTTCACCATCAATTCGACACCGGGCGAAGGCACTCTGGTCGAGGTCGCTTTTCCGTCGACCCGTGTGCTCGCGGAATAGGTCAGCCCTCTCCGCGGTTCGGTCCCGATAAAAAGAAAAGGCGCCCAAAGGACGCCTTAAGAGATGGGATTGCTGTCACAACGGGGGCTTGAGCGAATTCGGATCCTCGGGGCTGAGGAACGGGATTTCTCCCTCAAGTTACCTGCGACTATCGACGCCGGACCTTAACAACTCCTTACCGGGGCTCCGGAAAATTTACGAATGTGTACCACTCATGAAATCTAGGTAAATTCTAGCGTGATATTTCGTTAACCATGCTGGAAAGGCCTTTTTCACCCATCTCGTTGCCTCCAACAGTGGCTCCTCTGGAGCGACATCCATTGGCGGTCACTCGGCCAGCTGTGGCAGGTTCTTGAACAGGTCGAGCGCTTCCGGGTTGGCGAGCGCTTCCTTGTTCTTGATGGCGCGGCCGTGCACCACGTCGCGCACAGCAAGCTCGGTGATCTTGCCCGACTTGGTGCGGGGAATATCCGACACGGCAACGATCCTGGCCGGGACATGGCGGGGACTGGCGCCACTGCGGATCTTAGCGCGTATGCGTTTTTCCAGATTCTCGTCGAGCTGCGCGCCGGCGGCCAGGCGCACGAACAGTACGACGCGCACGTCGTTGTCGAAGTCCTGGCCGATGCACAGCGCTTCCAGAATCTCCGGCATCTGTTCGACCTGGTTGTAGATCTCCGCCGTGCCGATGCGCACGCCGCCCGGGTTGAGCGTGGCGTCGGAGCGGCCATGGATGATCAGGCCGCCATGCGCGGTCCATTCGGCGAAATCGCCGTGACACCAGACATTGTCGAAGCGCTCGAAATAGGCCGCCCGGTACTTCTTGCCCTCGGGGTCATTCCAAAAGCCGATCGGCATCGCCGGAAAAGCCTTGGTGCAGACCAACTCGCCCTTCTCCTGCCGGACCGGCCTGCCGTCATCGTCCCAGACATCGACCGCAAGGCCAAGGCCGGGTCCCTGGATCTCGCCGGTCCAGACAGGCTGCGTCGGCACGCCGAGCACGAAGCAGGAGACGATGTCGGTGCCGCCGGAGACCGAAGCCAGATGCACGTCCTTCTTGATGCCGTCATAAACGAAGCGGAAATCTTCCGGCGATAGCGGCGAGCCGGTGGAGGAGATTGCCCGCACAGTGGCCAGATCATGCGTGCGGATCGGCTTGAGGCCAGCCTTGCGCACGGAATCGATGAACTTGGCCGAGGTGCCGAGGAACGTCATCTTCTCGGCATCGGCGAAATCGAACAGCACACTGCCGTCGGGGTAGAAGGGCGAACCGTCATAGAGCAGCAACGTGGCCCCCGAAGCGAGCCCCGACACCAGCCAGTTCCACATCATCCAGCCGCAGGTGGTGAAGTAGAAGAAGCGGTCGCCATCGGTGAGACCAGCATGCAGCCGGTGTTCCTTGACATGCTGGATCAGCGTGCCGCCGGCCGAATGGACGATGCATTTGGGAATGCCGGTCGTTCCCGACGAAAACAGGATGTAGAGCGGATGCGAAAACGGCAGCGGCTCGAAGGCAACGGGCTTGCCGACGAAGGGCGACAGCGCCTCTTCCAGCGCTACCGCCTTGTCGATGGTCCCGGCGACATCAGTCGATGTGCCGAGATAATCGACGACCAGAATCTTGCGGACAGTGCCGAGCTTGGCCGCGACCGCGGCGATCTTGTCGGCGACTTCGATCGCCTTGCCATTGTACCAATAGCCATCCGGCGCGATGAAGACGACGGGCTCGATCTGGCCGAACCTGTCGAGCACGCCCTGCTCGCCGAAGTCGGGAGAGCAAGACGACCAGACGGCACCGATCGAGGCCGCGGCCAGCATGGCGGCGACGGTCTCCGGCATGTTGGGCATCATGGCGGCAATGCGGTCGCCCTTCTTCACCTTGAGCGACAGGAAAAGCTGCTGCAGCCGCGAGGTCAGCGCGTGCAACGCGTTCCAGGACAGCCGGCGCTCGACCTTGTCTTCGCCGCGAAACACGATTGCGTCGCCTGAGCCGGTCTTCTTCAGCAGATTCTCAGCGAAATTCAGTGTCGCATCGGGAAAGAAAGAAGCGCCGGGCATCTTGTCGCCGTCGACGAGCAGGTTATCGCCCCTGTCGCCGACGATGCCGCAGAAATCCCAGATCAGGCTCCAGAACCCCTCACGGTCCTCGACCGACCAGGCATGAAGCTGCGAATACGAGGAAAACGCTACGCCGGCTTTCACTCCGGCGGCCTTGGTGAAGGCGGTCAAGGGTGCTGCGTCAATCTGGTCTTGCGTCGGGGTCCAGAGCGGTTGTCCGGCAGCCATGATCGTTCCTCCACGGTCGCCATCGCTTATGCATATCGCAGCGCAGCAGAGCAAGATTTTGTTCGGCTGATGCGACCAGATGTGCGCAAATGCCATCGCCGGGCCATAAAGACTTGAAATGCCTCAGCCCTAAGTCGTAGTGACAACTTGAAGTCGTGGTGGCGGCCGGAAGTCGTGGTCATGACTGGGGGTCGTGGTGACGACCGGGGTCGTGGTGACGATCGGGGTTACACCCGCCGGGCGATTTGTCGGAATGGAAGCATACGGGGCCATATGCCATCATCTATGATCCGGCGCGGAATATGGGCGATCGGCGCTGCCGTGATCGTCGTCGCGCTGGTCGTTGCCGCCCTGCCGCTGATTGCCTCCACCCGTATCGTGCGCGACCGCATCGCCTGGGAAATGAGCGCGTGGAGCGGCTTCCGGGTCGCCATCGACGGTTCGCCGCGCATCGAGGTCTGGCCGACATTCCGGGCAATCCTGACCGATGTGACGCTTTCACAATGGACCGACACCGAGGCGCCGCCTGTGGTCGAGGCAGAACGGGTCGAGGTCGACCTTTCCGCCATGGCGGCGCTGCGCGGCGACGTGGTGTTTTCGACGGCGCGGCTGGTGCGGCCGACGATCCGGGTCCAGCGCACGCCTGCCGGCCTTTTCCTGCCCGCTGTCCCCACCGGCGGGCGCATCACGCGTTCCATCGACACGGCGCGCGGCGTGGTCAATGCCGACCCCGCCAAGCCGGACCTCGACAAGCTGCCTACCGACACCTTCGGCACGGTCGAGTTTCGCGACGGCCGAATGGTAGCGTCCATCGGCGGCAAGGACGTCGAGATCCTGAGCAGTTTAAACGGTCAGGCGAATTGGGCGGCGATGAACAGCAATGCGACGCTGTCGGCAACAGGGATCTGGCGGGGCGAAAGCGTCGCGCTGGACGTCGCCTCGGCCAGACCGCTTGTGCTGTTTGCCGGCGGCACGGCGCCGCTGACGCTGTCCTTTAAGGCGGCGCCCGCCACCTTCTCGTTCGACGGCACGGCCAGCATGTCTGAAAATACCTATTTCGACGGTCAGGCGAAGTTCTCGGCACCCTCGCTGCGGCGTGTCCTGGAATGGTCGCAGGCCGGCATCGCTCCGGGTGCAGCGATCGGCTCGGTCAGCATTTCGAGCAAGATCACCGCGACCGGCGGGCGCGTCAAGTTCGACAACACGGCAATTGCACTCGACAACAATCCGGGGATGGGTGCACTGGACCTCTCGCTTGGCGAAGCACAACCTGTGATCTCCGGCACGCTCGCCTTCGACACGCTCGACCTCAGATCGTTTCTGTCAGCCTTCACCCCGCTGGTGCCGACCGGAGGGGCGGGACCCGGCGAAATCGACACAAGTTTCGCCGACAAGATCAATCTCGATCTGAGGCTGTCGGCAGCCCACGCCACGGCGGGACCTATCCAGCTCGCCGATGTCGCCGCCACGGCCCAGGTCAAGGATGGTC
>NZ_RZQY01001210.1:0-738 GCF_003998575.1 Mesorhizobium sp. M7A.F.Ca.CA.001.10.2.1
GCGTGCAGACCCCTTGATATAGAAGCCTTCCGCGAGGGCCATCTGACGCCGGTCTATTTCGGTTCGGCGCTGCGCAATTATGGCGTGCGCGACCTGATCGAGGCACTCGGCGCTTTTGGACCGCCGCCGCGCGCGCAGGAGGCGGACACCCGCAAGGTCGAGGCGACCGAAGAGAAGATGACGTCCTTCGTCTTCAAGATCCAGGCCAACATGGATCCCAATCACCGCGACCGCATTGCCTTCGTCCGCGTCTGTTCGGGTAAGCTCGAGCGCGGCATGAAGGCCAAGCTGGTGCGCACCGGAAAACCGATGTCGTTGTCGGCGCCGCAGTTCTTCTTTGCCCGGACCCGCGTTACCGCTGACGAGGCTTTTGCCGGTGATGTCGTCGGCATCCCCAACCATGGCACGCTGCGCATCGGCGACACGCTGACCGAAGGCGAGGAGATACTGTTCCGCGGCGTTCCGAATTTCGCCCCGGAAATCCTGCGTCGTGTGCGCCTCGGCGACGCGATGAAGGCGAAAAAACTCAAGGAAGCGCTGCACCAGATGGCAGAGGAGGGCGTCGTGCAGCTGTTTTCGCCGGAGGATGGCTCGCCGGCCATCGTCGGCGTCGTCGGCGCGCTGCAGCTCGACGTGCTGAAGGAACGGCTGAACTTCGAATACACGCTGCCGGTCGAATTCGAGATGTCGCGGTTTTCAGTCTGCCGCTGGATATCGGCCGACGACAAAGCCGAGACG
>NZ_RZQY01001211.1:0-736 GCF_003998575.1 Mesorhizobium sp. M7A.F.Ca.CA.001.10.2.1
ATCCCAGCGCAGCCATCTGCACCTTGACCTTGCCGCAATAGGCGGCCGACACCGGGTTCATCCGCGTTGCGGCGTGGCCGGCATTGTATTTCAGAATGGTGCCGCAGGTCGTGCCGCCGCCGAGGCTCCGCGCCATGGCAAGGTATTTCATGCCGTATTTGATGTTGGTGTCGGGATCGAACAGGCCCTTGGCGGAGCCGCTATAGCCCATCATCCGAGCCGTGGCCGGCTTGATCTGCATCAAGCCGATCTCGCCGGCGCCGCCAACGATGTTGGGCCGGTAGTTGCTTTCGATCTGGATAACCGCCGAGGCGAGCGATACCGGAACGCCTTCGATCGCCGCATAGCGGGCAACGATAGCGGAATACTGACCGCTGCTGGCCACCGCGGCCGCCGAGGCTGCCGCGTTCCGGACACCGATCGACGCCGTTGCCGTCATGTCGACGGTTTTTCGGCCACGCTTCGTCTGCTTTCTGGCGGACTTCTTCGGCTTGGACCAGCTTGCTTTTTCCATTTTCGCGGAAGCCCGCTTCGTCGCCTTGGCGTCGTGGCCTGCCTTGCCGCTTCTGGCCTGTGGGGCCTTGCCGCTTTTCGCGGATGCCACGACAGGCCCTTGATCGGCTCGCGGGCTGAGGGGCGCGGCATCTGCGGCACTGAAGGCAAAAGTCATTACGCCGGCAGCAAGAGCTGCCGTTAAAACGGTAAATTTCTGCATGTGATCCTGTTCTGTCTGAAC
>NZ_RZQY01001212.1:0-732 GCF_003998575.1 Mesorhizobium sp. M7A.F.Ca.CA.001.10.2.1
GCCGAACTAGGATCGACGGCCACGTCGCGCAAGCTGGCGGCCTCGATCGGCATCGCTTTCGTCGATGACGCCAACACGACGGTGGCCGACGCGCTGGCCTGCGCCGACGACGCCTGCTACGCGGCCAAGGCCGCCGGGCGGAACCGATTTGCCGTCTTCTCCACCGATACGGCATCGGGTTCGGGTGGCCTCAACGCGGCGCGCGTCGTCGCCGATACGGTCGATGCCATGGAAGACGGAAGGCTGAAGCTGTTTGGCCAGGAAATCCATCGGCTGGGCCGTCCCTGGCTGGAAAGCCGCCATGTCGAAGTGTTGGCCAGGCTCGCCGCCCGCAACGGCCGGCTGGTGCCACCCGGCGAGTTCATTCCGGTGGCCGAGCGGTTCGGCATCGCGTCGCGGCTCGACCGCTGGATCATCCGCACCGCGCTGTCGCGGCATGGTGCCGCCTTGCGTTCGGGGGCGTTGACGCTTGGCTTCAATCTGTCGGCGCAGACGCTGAGCGACCCGCAGCTTTGGGACTTCGTGGACAACGTCATAGAAGAAACCGGGGCGCCGCATTCGGGCATCGGCTTCGAGATCACCGAAACCGCCGCCGTCACCAATTTCGACGCCGCCGAACAGTTTGTGCGCAAGGCGCGCGAGCGGCGCTGCCGGGTCAGCCTCGATGATTTCGGCGCCGGTATGAGCTCGTTCGAATATCTCCGGCGGTTCCCCGTCGACACGATCAAGATC
>NZ_RZQY01001213.1:0-729 GCF_003998575.1 Mesorhizobium sp. M7A.F.Ca.CA.001.10.2.1
AGTATGCCGTGCAAATAGGCCTTCTCGGTCTGGATCCAGCCGCTGTTTTCGACATTGACCTTGCCGCCGTTACCGCCAACGTTGCCGGACCCGCCCAGTGACAGGTTGACACTGACTTCCGATTCATCGGTGTGACCGGTGCTTTCGCCGGCGCCACCGGCGCCACCGCCGCCACCCACCGACTGTGCGAAGATGCCGATGGAACGCTCCTGCTGGGTCCAGATGCCGGCCGTGGCGAGATTGAAGACGTCGACTTGGAAAGCGCTGCCACCGCCGCCGCCTGCCCCGCCAAGCGCCCCACCGATCGCATATTTACCCAATACGCCCGATGTCGCCGAGCCGCCGACACCACCACCGCCGCCGATCGAGTTGGCGCTGATACCATACGAATCGGCGCCGTCGGTCACGATCAGGCTCCGGTTGGTAACAGAGACCGTGCCGCCATTGCCGGCACCACCCGCGGCGAGGCCGATCGCCGCGCCGATGCCGACGGACGTCTCGCCTTCGCTGCCTCCGCCAACGATCTCCTCGTCGGTCGAAGCCGCGCCGCCGCCGCCGCCGCCGCCGCCGACCGACATCGCCAGGATACCGATGGAATTGAAGCCCTGGGTCCGGATTACCCCGGAATTGTCGACATGCACGCCGGCGCCGATGACGTTGTTGCCGTCATCCAGGCGGAACAACGCCGCATCGTTGCCGGAGCCGCCCGAACCGCCAATGCCGACATTG
>NZ_RZQY01001214.1:0-728 GCF_003998575.1 Mesorhizobium sp. M7A.F.Ca.CA.001.10.2.1
CAGACGATGAAGCCCGTGAGGAAGTAGTTCCTCAGCCGGGTCACGCCGGAAGTCTTGGGAGCGTCGGACATGATTCACCGGAGGCGCGGGTTGCAGCGCAACATTAGTGAACCGCCGTCCAGTTTGGAACTGCGAAGTTTTTAAAGAGCCGATTATGCCGCCACTTTCAACGAAACAATCCAAACGGAAGCAGCATACGTTCGCGATTAGCCGAAACACCCCTCCCCTTCGTCATCCACGGGCGGAGCAAGGAGCGAAGCGACGCGGCGCAGACCCGAGGATCCATTCCGTGGCGTCGGCCGAAGAATGCAACCCCTCAAGATGGTCGGCGGATCGTTCGGTCGCTATACTTCGTTCATGACGGGCTATGTCTATTTAACTGCGAGCCGGAAACGCGGCACCATCTATATTGGCGTCACAAACGATCTCGGCCGCCGAATGCCCGAGCACAAGTCTGGTGGGGTTCGCGCTTTACTGGGCGGTATGGCGTAGAACGCTTGGTTTGGTACGAACAGTATTTCGACATCCGCGATGCAATCCAGCGCGAGAAGTCGCTGAAACGTTGGCCGCGTCATGGAAGATTGAATTGATCGAAAAGGCCAATCCGGAGTGGTTCGAGCTTTTCCGCGGGACTGGGTGGTAGCGCCAAGTTCTGCACTGCTTTGATCCGCCATACCGTCACGGAATGGATCCTCGGGTCTGCGCAGGAGCTTCGCTCCCGCTACGCC
>NZ_RZQY01001215.1:0-728 GCF_003998575.1 Mesorhizobium sp. M7A.F.Ca.CA.001.10.2.1
CGGCTGGCGCACCGCGCGGTTGGGACGACGGCTGCCAACCGGATGGTGCCGGAAGAGACGCCGGTGGCGTTCTCCTTTGCCGGCACCACGCATGCGGTGATGATGGCAAGCCCGGCGGATTTCGAGGATTTCGCGCTCGGCTTCTCGCTGACCGAAGGCATCATCGCCTTGCCCGAAGAGATCGAAGCCATCGAGGTCGAGGACCATGGCGCCGGCATCGACATTCAGATCCGGCTGAAGGACCGAGCCAACACACGTTTCGAAGCGCGGCGGCGAAGGCTCGCCGGCCCGGTCGGCTGCGGGCTTTGCGGCATCGAGTCGATCGAGGAAGCGATGCGCTCGGTCGATGCGGTTGGTGCCTCAAGCCTTACGCTTGATGCCGACGACATCGCTCGTTCGGTCAAGCTTTTGTCCAAAGTGCAGCCGCTGCACACCGAGACCGGAGCGGTACACGCCGCCGGTTTCTATATGCCTGGCAAGGGCATCGTCATGGCGCGCGAAGATGTCGGCCGTCACAATGCGCTCGACAAGCTGGCCGGCGCGCTGGCCAGGGCCGGCATCGATGGCGCATCCGGTGCTGTGGTGGTGACATCCAGGGTGTCGGTCGAAATGGTGCAGAAGACGGCTTCTATCGGCTCGGCCTTCATCATCGCCGTCTCGGCGCCGACCGCACTTGCCATCCGCACGGCGCAAGAGGCCGGCATGACGCTGGTGGCGCTGGTTCGCGG
>NZ_RZQY01001216.1:0-726 GCF_003998575.1 Mesorhizobium sp. M7A.F.Ca.CA.001.10.2.1
CTCTATGATTCCGGCGAGGACAAACCGTTCACAGCAGGCAAGTTCGCCATCCCCAGCGCCATGATATCAGCCGCCGGCGGCGACAACATCATGGGCGACATGGAGACCAGCTGGGGCAACACGGACTGGGAAACGGTGGCGTCGCGCAATCCGCAATTCCTCATCCTGCTCGATTACCAGGACGGCGGCGGCTACAGGAAACTGCTTGATTTCCTGAAGTCCCACCCGGCGATGAAAGAAACGGACGCGGTCAAGAACGAGCGCTTCGTCGCCCTGCGCTATGCCGAACTGACACCCGGACCCGCCAATATCGAAGCGATCGACAAAATCGCCAAGGCCATGCATCCGGAAGCGTTTTGATGCCTGTCGCCCAAAAGTGCGCAGCGGTTTTGGGGCAACGACATGCATGAGCAAAAGATCCTGGAAGTGCGTCGCACGCGTCCTGACAGACACGACGCATTTCCAGGTTTGCGCCATCCGGCATTCGCACTGGCCATGCTGGTGGGAGCGGCGGCGATCGCCGCTCTCGCTCTGCTGTCGATCGCCTATGGCTCGACGTTGATTCCGTTGGCCGACGTCGTTGCCTCGCTTGGCCGTGCGATTGGCTTCAGCGGGCACGACGTGTCCGGGCCGGTAGGCAAGATCGTCGTCGACCTGCGGCTGCCGCGCACGATCCTGGCCATCTGCGTCGGGGCCGGTCTCGGCGTCGTCGGTGCGCTGCTGCAG
>NZ_RZQY01001217.1:0-725 GCF_003998575.1 Mesorhizobium sp. M7A.F.Ca.CA.001.10.2.1
CCATTGGCGCTGAGCGCCAGCGATTCTATTTGCGGGGTGAAGCGCGACACGACCTGGTCAAGCAGGCAGCCATCGCCAAGCGGCAACAGGCTCTTGTCGCCGCCGCCCATCCGTCTCGACTGGCCACCGGCCAGGATGATCCCCGCAATGTCTCGCTTCATGCCACGAAGCCTGTACGCCAGCCGTCGGAAATCACAAGAACCTTCAATGATCTGGCTAGATTCCGTCAGGCACCATGGTCGGCCCCGTGCTTTCGGCGACGATCTTTCGCCGGCCGACCACACGCTCGCGATAGAGCGCATAAAGGCCGGAGCCGATGATGATGGTGGCGCCGACGATCATCGGCGGATCGGGGATATCGGCAAAGATGAACAGGCCAAGCAGGATCGACCAGATCAGGGCCGTATAGCGGAACGGCGCGATGAAGGAGATGTCGCCCGCCCGCATCGCCATGATGATGAACTGGTAGCCGATCACCACCAGCACCGCGGCCAAGGCCAGCAGGGCTGTGCTGTCCCTCGTCATCGGCGTCCAGCCGCCCATTGCCGGCAACAGCGCCGCACCGACGATGGTCATGGCAAGCGCGGTTGCCGTCGACACCAGCAATGTCGGAATGGCCTTGGGAATTCGCTTGGTGGCGAGATCGCGCACCGCACAACAGGCGACACTGGCCAGCGCTGCCAGCGAGTACATGCTGAACCCTTCGAAGCCAGGCCGCACGATAA
>NZ_RZQY01001218.1:0-724 GCF_003998575.1 Mesorhizobium sp. M7A.F.Ca.CA.001.10.2.1
GGCCAGGGCGCGCCAAGGCCTCGATGCAACCAGCCAAGCCGCTGGCGCAGCGTTTGCGCCTCCTTGCTCCAGGTCAGCAGCGACAGCCCGTGCTGGCGCACCGCATCGAGGACGTCGCGGTCGGCGTCAGCACCGATTGGCGGCGGCAGCATGCGCTCGGCAAGCGTGATGGCGCCAAGGCGCACGGTTTCGCGGACGCGCACGGCGCGCTTGTCGCGGTCGAAGCTCGTTTCACGGCGGACCTCGATCCTGTCCGCCAGCGCGGCGCGGACATCGTCCTCGCCGATCGCTGCCGCCGCCGTGATGCGTGCATTCTGTGCCTTGCCCTGCAGGTCGGCGACGACCAGAAACGGCTCGCCCGCCAGCGGATCGGCGGCGTCGAGCATGGCGCCGGAGCCGTTGGCCAGCACGAAACGGCCACGCTCGCCGCGCGCCTTCGCCACCCGATCCGGCCAGGCGTGGACGAGCAGGGGACCGGCTGCCGCAGCTTCGCTGCCCTTCGCCTCGCCAGCCTGCCTCGCCAGCCGTTCGGCGAGCTGCTTGGCGGCTGTAGCGCGTGGCGATTTTTCCCCGCGAAAACGCATCAGCCGCCGCTCCAGATCGGCGCCGTCGCCACCAAGGCCGCGTTCGGTGAGCAGCACGGCAAGCATCGCCGCCTCGAAGGCATGGCCGCTGCCGGCTGCCTCGGCAACCATGTGCGCCAACCGCACCGGCAGGGCGAGCT
>NZ_RZQY01001219.1:0-721 GCF_003998575.1 Mesorhizobium sp. M7A.F.Ca.CA.001.10.2.1
GCTGCCGTCCCTTCGATAGATGGTGCGGCCGTTGAGCGTGAACGACGTCATCTCGGTGCCGATTGTCGCCATGGCGTCGGTGACCAGCACGATCCTGGCCGGCCCCTGCTTGGCGCGCAGCGCGATCTTGATGGTGGCCGGATCGACATGGATGCCGTCGGCGATGAGGCCGGCCGACAAGCTGCCGATGTCGATGGCGGCGCCGACCAATCCGGGCTCGCGATTGCCGATCTGGCTCATCGCATTGAACAGATGGGTGACCATTGAGGCGCCGGCCGCGGCAAAGGCGCTGGCGGTGGCATAGCCGGTATCGGAGTGGCCAAGGCTGACGATGATGCCGGCCCTGGCGAGTGCCGCGACGCGCGCCGGCTCGACGGATTCAGGGGCAATGGTGGTGAGCAGCACCGGTAGTTTTTGCCGCGCGGCGATCAGCATCGCCTGATCGGCATCCGTCATCGGCCGGATCAGCACCGGATCATGCGCGCCCTTGCGGGCGACCGACAGATGCGGGCCTTCGAGATGCAGTCCGAGAAACCCGGGCACCTTCTGGCGCGCCGCTGCCTCGCCGGCGGCGACAGCGGCGGCCGTGATTGCAGGCGTGTCGGTGATCAGCGTCGGCAGCAGCGCCGTCGTGCCGAAGGGCGCGTGCGCGCGACAAATGGTTTCGATGGAAGCGACATCGGGATGGTCGTTGAGCATGACGCCGCCGCCGCCATTGACC
>NZ_RZQY01000121.1:0-11752 GCF_003998575.1 Mesorhizobium sp. M7A.F.Ca.CA.001.10.2.1
GGCGAGCTTGTAGAGCAGCTCGGCATCCGGCTTGGTGATGTTGATGGTGATGGTGCCGGCCGCTTCGTCGCCGACAACGCCGCCTTCCAGCGTGCAGCTCTTGGTGTCGGCCAGGCATTTGTCGGCACCGACGATGCCGGCATAGAACGTGCCGGAGGTGGGTCCGGAAACCTTGAAGATGCGCTGGAAAGAAGCGACGACGTCCTTCACGCCAAGATCCTGGCCACTGGAGAACTTGATGCCCTTGCGCAGCTTGAAGGTGAAGGTCTTGCCGTCATTGCTGACCTGCGGCAACGCCTCGGCCAGATCGGGAACGATGGTGAAGCCGTCCATACCCTCGGCCTTGCGGAAGGCTACCAGGCCGTCATAGATCGGCTGGTACATCTGCCAGCCCTGGTCCGTGTAATTGATGTGCGGATCGAGCGTTCCGGCCGCGGAGCGGGCCAGCAGGCGGATGGTGCCGCCTCGGTGCTCCTTGAGATATTCGGCCTGTGCCGGGGCCAGCCATGTACCGGCCAGCAATGCCGCGGCTGTTGCCGCCAGAAGCAGTTTCTTCATGTCTTCATTCCCCTTTTCTTCAATTGTCGTTGTGGTCCAGGAAGTCTCCCACCACCCGCATGCACGCATCTTGCTCTTCGACATGCGGCATGTGGCTGGAATGCTCGAATATCTCCCAGCGAGACCCCTTGATGCCGTCCTTGTAGGGCTGCACGGTCGCGGGCGTGGCCTCGTCGTGACGTCCGGAGATGATCAGAGTAGGAACATCGATGGCCGGCAGACGGTCGACGATGCTCCAATTCTTCAGCGTTCCGATGACATGGAATTCGTTTGGCCCATTCATCAGATTATAGACGGTCGGATTGCGCACGACCTGGGCGAAACTTTCCGTGACTTCGGACGGGAAAGGCACGACCCGGCAGACATGCCGCTCGTAGAACACCATCGTCGCCGCCTGGTACGCCGCATCGCCCGTCGTGCCGGCCTGCTCGTGCCGGGTCAGTGTCTCCTGCACATCCGCGGGTAGGTCGGCACGCAACCGGTTGGCCTCTTCGACCCACAGTTTCATGGAAGCCGGCGAGTTGGCGATGGTCAGCGACTTCAGGCCCTGCGGCCGCGTCACGGCATATTCGGCGCCCAGCATGCCGCCCCAGCTCTGGCCGAGGACGTGGAAGCCCGTCCGAATGCCGAGATGGTCGACCAGGTTTTCAAGCTCGTCGATGAACAGCCCAGGTGTCCAGAAATCGGCGCCTTTCTCAGGCAGCAAGGTGGAATTGCCGCAGCCCAACTGGTCGTAGTGGATGACGGCGCGATCCCTTCGCGCAAGAAGCTTGTAGGCATCGACATAGTTGTGAGCGACGCCTGGGCCGCCATGCAGGATCACCACAGGCGCCTTTTCGCCACCGAGTTCGCCACTGACCCGATACCAGGTCTCGTAGGCGTCGAAAGCGGCCCGTCCTTCCATGCCTATGATCTCAGATGACATCCCAGTTCCCAGTGCGGTTGAAGGCATCTTGTATTTGTCCGTGACGGCAGGCGCCCTAACTCATGTTGCGGGTGACCTGCACCCACTCTTCCAGCATCTGCACGCCAAATGCCGTGGCGCCTTGCCTGCCCAGAGGCCGATCGGTGTCGGTCAGTTCCTTGCTGGCGATGTCGAGATGCACCCAGGGGCGGTCTTCCGTGAAGTGACGCAGGAAGGCCGCCGCATAGGGAGCGTCGCCGTCTTCCATGTCCTTGGCATGATGCCTGAGGTCCGCGAACGGCGATTGCAGACCCTCATCATAGGCCCGGTCGAGCGGCAGCCGCCAGAACCGCTCGCCGACCGTTTCTCCGGCCGCGATCATCTGTGAAGCGATGGCATCGTCGGTGCTGAATAGGCCTGCGAATATCGACCCCAGGCCACGCGTCACCGAATAGGTCAGCGTCGCCAGATCGACGATCACCGAAGGGTTGAAGCGCGTGGCTGCATAGTAGAGGCAGTCGGCCAGAAGCAGGCGTCCCTCCGCATCCGTGTCGAACACTTCCACTGTCTGTCCCGAGGCCGTGGTGATGATGTCGCGCGGTTTGAGCGCGGTGCCCGATGGCATGTTCTCGGCGATGCCGAGAACACCGACAACGTGTACCGGGCTGCCTTGCCGGGCGAGCGCGATCAGCAGGCCGACCACAGCCGCCGCTCCGCCCATGTCGGCTTTCATGTCGAACATCTGCGCTCCGCCCTTGATGCAGAGGCCTCCCGAATCGAAGCAGACGCCTTTGCCGACGAAAGCGAGTGGTTGGGCGGGAGCACCCTTGCCGCGGTAGCGCAGGACAGCGACCCGTGGCGGACGCGCCGAGCCCGACCCAACGGCGAGGAGCGCGTTCATGCCGAGCTCCTTCAGTTGCGCGGCATCGAGCATTTCGATGTCGATGCCGGCTTCACGCAGCGGCTCCAGATGATCATGGAAATTGTCGGGGTGGAGATGGTTTGGCGGCAGGTTGACCAAGGTGCGTGCATATTCGACGCCGTCGGCGATTGCATTGATCCGCGTCAGCGCCGCGGTCAGATCCGTGCCGCCGGCTCCGACCAGTTTCACCCGCAAGGTTCGATCCGCCCCCGCGCCTTGCCGCCGGTTGCGCATGTCGAAACGATAGCGGCGCAGCCGCATGCCAAGCGCGACACGCGCCAGGATTTCGGCGCCGGATAGTTCAATGCCAGCGATGGGGTCCAGGACCAGAGTGGCCGCGCATTCCCCCTTGCCTTCCAGATGTGCGGCAAGCAGACCGCCGGCGCGCGCCAACGAGAGGGTGGTTACGGCTTCGGCTTTGCCCAAGGCCAGGACGACCACACGCTTGGTCGATACTGTTTGCGGGGCGATGAGATCGATGCAGGTGCCGGATTCGGCCAAGGCGGCCGGGTCGGAGCAAGCACGTGACACGATCCCGCTCATCTCAGCGTCCAGAGCCGCTGCCCGGGGACCAAAGCTTGGTTGGGCAGTTTGCAAAATCACGACGACGGAGGTTTCCGCGGAAATCTCGTCCGCAGCTTCGAAGACCGGCGCTGGCGATTGAGGCATAGGCTGGCGCTCTCTCCAATTGCGGCGATACCGAGCAAAGCTTCGCTCTCCACCGGTGAGACTGGTCAAGCCGGTCTCAGCCGTCGATGGTATAGTGCCGGTCCCCAAACAGTCGCTTTCTTGAGACGACTTAATTGCTCTTGTCTTCTGGGTATCCCCTAAGGGGGCAGGCGATCAAACGCGAATTCTGCCCATGTCGATTGACAAAAACTCAACTGACAATTCATGATCGGCCAATGGCCCTTCCCTCACTCAATGGCATGCGCGCTTTCGAGGCTGCCGCTCGCCTCGGCAGCGTCAAGGACGCGGCGGAAGAACTGCATCTGACACCCTCGGCTGTCAGTCGCCACATCCGCGCGCTTGAACAAAATCTTGGCCAGGACCTGTTCGAACGCGGTTTTCGCCAGATAACGCCAACCATCAGGGGCTCCTACTATGCGCGCAGCCTCTCGGAGGCGTTCGAAGCCATCTGGCGCGCCACCGATGACGTCAGCCTCTCGGACGGCTCGCGCCACGGCAAGATCCAACGGGTCCGGGTCTTGTGCGTGCCCACCGTTCTGAACCTTTGGCTGGCGGACCGGTTGCCGAACTTTCGCCGGTTGCATCCGTCGGTGGATTTGGAGATCTCCACTTCAGGCAAGCGCGCCAACTTCGATTTGGCCATTGTCGACGAGTTCGTCTACAAGGCCGGCCCGGCTTTGACGCTGCTGATCCCGCTGCTTTTGACCCCGGTCTGTGCGCCTTCGCTTTTGGAGGGGCCTGTGCCGCTGCGATCGCCGGCCGATCTGGTCAATCATCATCTGATCCATGAATGCGAAACCATGAGATGGAAGCGTTGGCTGGAGCAGGAAGGCGTTCTGGAAACGACGCCAAAATCCAGCACAACACTGGATGATTGTACGCTCATCATGCGCGAAGCGATCAATGGCGCCGGAATAGCGCTTGCGGACACGATAATGGCGCAAGATTTTCTGCAGCAAGGCAAACTGGTCGCGCCGTTCCATGTCCGCCACACCTATCCGGCCGGCATTTACCTGCATCAGCGTCGCAGCATCGGCAACAAACCAGGCACCGGCCTGTTTCAGGATTGGCTGCTCGCTGAAGTCGCGGACCACAAGCAGGTGATGGCCATCGCTTAGGGCCCCCTACCGAAGATGTCGGCAGCCACCGCTTCACATTGGAATCCCAGCGTCGAACTTCGAATCATCCGTGCCGGGTTCAGCGATGACCCACCATCGCCTTGCATCGATAATCGCAGTTCTCATTGAATATCTTTAAGGCCAAAGCCGGCAAATAGGTTGCTTGTCGGTTCCCCTGCGGCAGGCTTAACCTGCACGCGGTCAACGCGTGAGGGCGCGTGCTGCAAAAGGGGAACATTGCCATGACGATACAGGGTGCTTCACCTGATCTGTACAACGAGGATCTGGCTCCGGCCAAAGTTCGAAACTGGGGACCATTCTCGATCTTCAACGTCTGGACGTCGGACGTCCACAGCCTTTGGGGCTACTATCTGGCCGCTAGCCTGTTTCTGTTCTGCGGCGGCTTCGTCAACTTCATCATCGCCATCGGTATCGGCTCGCTGATCATCTATGTGCTGATGAATATGGTCGGCTATGCCGGAGTGAAGACGGGCGTGCCCTACCCCGTGCTTGCCCGCGCCTCTTTCGGCATCTGGGGTGCGAACATACCGGCACTGGTGCGCGCCATCGTCGCCTGTTTCTGGTACGGCGCGCAGACGGCCGCCGCCTCGGGCGCGATCGTGGCGCTGCTGATCCGAACGCAATGGTTCGCCGATTTCAACGCCAGCACGCATTTCCTCGGCCATACCGGCCTGGAGGTGATCTGCTTCGTGGTCATCTGGGGGCTGCAACTGCTGATCATCCAGAACGGCATGGAAACGGTGCGCCGCTTCCAGGACTGGGCCGGCCCCGCGGTTTGGGTGATGATGCTGATCCTGGCGATCTATCTCTGCGTGAAATCCGGGAGATTTGCCTTCACCAGCGATATCCCGATGGACGTGTTGCTGGACAAGACGAAGGACGCGGGCGTGCCCGGCACGCCGGGATCGTGGACCTCGCTGTTTGCGGTGGCCGCGATCTGGGTCACCTATTTCTCGGCGCTCTATCTCAACTTCTGCGATTTCGCCCGTTACGCGCCGGACAAGGCATCGCTGCGCAAGGGCAACATCTGGGGCCTGCCGATCAACCTGATCCTGTTCTCGCTGGTCGCCGGCGTCACCACCATTGCCGCCTTTGACGTTTATGGCGAGGTGCTGCTGCATCCCGACCAGATCTCGGCGAAATTCGACAGCTGGTTCCTGGCAGCGCTCGCAGCCCTGACCTTTGCCGTGGCAACCCTCGGCATCAACGTGGTGGCAAACTTCGTCTCGCCGGCCTTCGACTTCTCCAACGTCTTTCCCAGGCAGATCGACTTCAAGAAGGGCGGCTATATCGCGGCCGTGATTGCCCTGCTGCTTTACCCCTTCGCGCCGTGGGAAGGCAGTGCCGCTTCCTTCGTCAACATCATCGGCGCGACAATGGGGCCGATCTTCGGGGTGATGATGGTCGACTACTACCTGATCCGGAAGGGCGAGGTCGACGTCGAGGCGCTCTACCGCGAGGACGGCGAGTTCCGTTTCCAGGGCGGCTGGCACGTCAATGCCTTCATCGCAGCAGGCATCGGCGCCATCTTCTCGTCGATCCTGCCCAACTTCACCAACTGGCTGCCGTCCTGGTGGGGTGTCTATGGCTGGTTCTTCGGCGTGGCGATCGCCGGCATTATCTACTACGTGCTGCGCACCGCCGCTCTGGGCGCAGGCGCCAAGACCGCGAAAGCCTGACGAGCATCATCAGGGGCGGCGCAAAGCCGCCCCAACTACCCGATCATCTCGGCCAATTTGCGCACCGTGTTCCAGTTGCGCGACGTGCCGATGCCCATGCGCTTGTGGTTCATTGCCGCGAGCAGCCGCGAACTTGGCCTCTCTCGCGAAAAGACGACCCAGATGTCGCCGCCGAGCGAAGTCACTTTCTCGTCCTCGGCGGCATAGGCCTGCAGTGCCGTCACGGCCTGCTCGGGTGCAGGCTTACGCATCACGCGCACCGCCACCTGATCCGCGGTCGCATTCGATTCCATCGGAAACGGATTGCCGGCGGCAAGCTTCAGCCAGTCCTCGGCACCGCGCACAATGATATCGACATGGCGGCCGAAGGTTTTTTCGAAGGCTGCCTCCAACCACTGTTCGAGGTCGGCGATATCAGTTGCCGGTGCCTCGAAGACCAGATTGCCCGTCGCCACCAGCGTGCGCGGGTTGTTCAGCCCGAGCTCTTCGGCCATGGCCTTGAGGTCGGCCATGACGACCCGTCGCCCCTCAGCCAGGATGATGCTGTAAAGCAGTGCGACATAGGTCTGCATTGCCGCCCGACCTGATCGCTACACCAGCCGGCTCTGCTCCACGGCCGCCTCGATGAAACTGGCGAACAGCGGATGCGGCTCGAGCGGCCGGCTTTTCAGTTCCGGGTGATACTGCACGCCGATGAACCACGGATGGTCCGGGTATTCGACCGTTTCCGGCAACACGCCGTCGGGCGACATACCGGCAAACACCAGGCCGCAATCCTCGAGCCGCTCCTTGTAGTCGACATTGACCTCGTAGCGGTGGCGATGGCGCTCGAAAATCTGTGTGTCGCCATAGATCTCGGCGATCTTGGAGCCCTTGGCGAGCTCGGCCTGATAGGCGCCGAGCCGCATCGTGCCGCCGAGATCGCCGGTTTCGCGGCGCTTCTCCAGCATGTTGCCTTTCAGCCATTCGGTCATCAGGCCGACCACCGGTTCCTCGGTCGGACCAAACTCGGTCGAAGACGCATGTTCGACGCCGGCCAGCGACCGCGCTGCCTCGATGCAGGCCATCTGCATGCCGAAGCAGATGCCGAAATACGGCACCTTGCGCTCACGCGCGAACTTCGCCGCCAGGATCTTGCCTTCCGCACCGCGCTCGCCAAAGCCGCCTGGGACCAGGATGCCATGCACCTTTTCCAGCCAGGGCGTCGGATCCTCTTTTTCGAAGATCTCCGATTCGATCCAGTCGAGCTTGACCTTGACGTGGTTGGCAAGGCCGCCATGCGAGAGCGCCTCGATCAGAGATTTGTAGGCGTCCTTGAGGCCGGTATATTTGCCGACAACGGCGATGGTGACCTCGCCTTCAGGATTGTGGATGCGGTTGGACACCGCCTGCCACGGCTCCATGCGCGGCTTCGGCGCCGGATCGATGCCGAAGGCGGCCAGCACTTCCGAATCGAGCCCTTCCCTATGGTATGCCATCGGCACATCGTAGATATGCGGCACGTCGAGCGCCTGAATCACGGCACTTTCGCGCACATTGCAAAACAGCGACAGTTTCCTGCGCTCTTCCTTGGGAATGGCGCGGTCGGCACGGACCAGCAGGATATCGGGCGCGATGCCGATGCCGCGCAGCTCCTTGACCGAATGCTGAGTCGGCTTGGTCTTCAGCTCGCCTGCCGTCGGGATGTAGGGCATCAGCGTCAGATGGACGTAGACGGCGTTGTTGCGCGGCAGGTCGTTGCCGAGCTGACGAATAGCTTCCAGGAATGGCATCGCCTCGATGTCGCCGACCGTGCCGCCGATCTCGCACAACACGAAATCATAATCGTCATTGCCGTTGAGAACGAAATTTTTGATCTCATCGGTGACGTGCGGGATGACCTGCACGGTTGCGCCGAGATAGTCGCCGCGCCGCTCGCGCTCGATGATGTTCTTGTAGATGCGGCCGGTGGTGATGTTGTCCTGCTGGTTGGCGGAGCGGCCTGTGAAGCGCTCGTAATGGCCAAGATCGAGATCGGTTTCCGCACCATCGTCGGTGACGAAGACTTCGCCATGCTGGTACGGCGACATCGTGCCTGGATCGACATTCAGGTAGGGATCGAGTTTTTTGATGCGTGCGCGATAGCCTCGCGCCTGCAGGAGAGCCCCAAGGGCCGCTGCGGCAATGCCTTTTCCAAGTGAGGAAACCACGCCGCCTGTGATGAATACATATCGCGCCATGGGAGTCATCGCTTAACGCGGCCGGATTGATTCCGCCAGAGAAAAAACCGCCGCGAAGCTTTTTTCCCAAGAAGGCGCTTGGATCGTGAACAAGGCAAAACAAAAGGGCCGGCTGAGCCGGCCCTTTCGGCAGGATGACGAAAACGTCAGATGATGACGACCTTGGTGCCAACCCTGACGCGGCTGTAAAGGTCCATGACGTGCTCGTTGATCATGCGGAAGCAACCATTCGAAGCGCTGGTTCCGATCGACTGCGGCGCAATGGTGCCGTGGATGCGCAGATGCGTGTCCTTCTTGCCGTCATAGAGATAGATGGCGCGCGCGCCGAGCGGATTCTGGCCACCGCCGGGCATACCGTCCTTATACTGGCCGTAATGCTTCGGCTCGCGCTTCTGCATGTCCAGCGTCGGGATCCAGCGCGGCCATTCCTGCTTGTCACCGACTGCAACCGTACCCTTGAACTGCAGGCCGTCGCGGCCGACCGCGATGGCGTAGCGGCGCGCGGTGGAGGACGATTCGACGAGGTAGAGGCGGCGCGCGCTGGTGTCGATAACGATGGTGCCGGCAGCGTAACCGCTGAATTCCACGTCCTGCGGCACGAATTCCGGCTTCACCTTGAACTGCTTCTTGGCTTCCCTCTTGGCGAGAGCCTGGTCGAGAGCCCGTGTCTCGGGAAGATATGAAATCGACGAAGAGGAAGAGCTACCGCCGAAGAGACCGGCGAACAAACCGCCGCTGCTCGGCTGCTTCTGGCCGATGACCTCGCTACGCAACTCGCCATTGTTGCCGGTCAGGGCGATGTTCATCGCCTCTGCCGGAAGCGGCTCGGCCGACTGGATCGGCGCGATCGGTTCGATTGGTTCGATGATCTTGGCAACCAGCTTCTTGGCTGGCTTGGCATCGGCCACCTGGGTTGCCTGCGCGCCCTTGCCCTTCTTGGCCAGGAACGCCTGCCGTTCAGCGTCGGCCTTGGCCTTGGCCGCCTCGCGCATCGCCAGTTTCCTGGCTTCGAGCGCCTTGGCTTTGGCGGCTTCCTTGTCGGCAACGATCTTGGCCTCGATCTTCTTGATCTGGGCGAGGTCGTCGGGCGTCGGGTTTTTCTTCTTCTTGAGAAGCTTCAATTGCGACGCATCACTCTTGACGGCGACGTTGATTGCAGAAGTTGTTTCAGCCGAAGGCTGTGCGGCCATATTTGCCGGCACGCCGGCGGAGGCTGGGGAACTCATGCCGAGTGCGGCGCAAAGTCCCAGGAAAATGAAGCTGCGAAGCTGCATGGCGAAGATCCGATCGTTCTATGCTTGTTGCCCACGGCGTCGCCCAGCGCCCCCCAAGGGCGCCGGAAATGCCGCGCGCAATCTATAGTCGAATAAGCGCGGCTGCCTCAAGCGCGAGGCCCCGCCTCACCCTGTCGAATCTTCGTGATCTTGCTGCATTTGCCGCGACTGTGTTCAAACGACCACAGATCGCGGTTTCAAGCGTGGAAGACTATTGGTTCGGGACCTGCGGGGTCGCCGGTGCGGCGGGAGCCGTGCCGTTGGTCGCCGGCGGCGTCGAACCGGCGGCAGGCGCCGTGGCCGGGGCAGTCGCTGGAGCCGCAGCGTCGTTGCCGGAAGGCGGCGTCGGCGTGGTGCTGCCGGCGGGCGCCGGGGTGGTCGTGCCGGGCAACTGGTTGAGCACGCCTTTGCCCGCACCGTCCGACGTCGCCGGCACGCGGTCGAGGATGTCGATCGGCTTCTCGCCGTAGCGGGCGACGATCGACAGTGTCAGTGACGTGGCGAAGAAGGCGGCCGCCAGGATCGCCGTCGCACGCGTCAGGGCATTGGCAGCACCACGCGCGGTCATGAAGCCGGATCCGCCACCGATGCCGAGGCCGCCGCCTTCGGAACGCTGCAGCAGCACCACGCCGACAAGGGCGAGCACGACCATGAGATGGATGACGATCAGTACGGTTTCCATAGTTTATCCTGGCAAGGCCTTGCCCGGCCGCGGACACGACCGGTGAATTGGAGGCGGCTCAATACAATGCTTTGACGGCATTTCCAAGCCCGTGGCCGGAATATGGGAAGCAACCCGTCCTTTGCAACGATTTCGTGCACCGGAAGCCCTGTCCGGCGGAGCGAATGTCTTCAGGCAATATTGCGATAAGCCTCGGCGATGCCGAGAAAATCCGCCGCTTTCAGGCTGGCGCCGCCGACCAGCGCGCCGTCGACATTCCTGACGCCGAGCAGTTCGACCGCGTTGGAGGGCTTGACCGAGCCGCCGTAGAGAATGCGCATCTTCGCCGCGACGCCGCCGAGCTTTTCCGACAGCTTTTCGCGGATATGTGCATGTGCTGCCGCCACATCGCCGGCCGTCGGCGTCAGGCCGGTGCCGATCGCCCATACCGGCTCATAGGCAATGATGGTGTTGGATGGGGTGGCGCTTGACGGGACCGAACCATCGACCTGCCGCGACAGCACGTCCAGCGTGGCGCCCGCTTCACGCTGTTCATGCGTTTCGCCGACGCAAATGATGGCAACAAGCCCGGCACGCCATGCGGCGGATGCCTTGGCCTGGACAGTGGCGTCATCCTCGCCGCGTTGCTCGCGGCATTCGGAATGGCCGACGATGACATGGCTCGCACCGGCATCCCTGAGCATTTCCGCCGAGATGCAGCCGGTGTAGGCGCCGCTCTCCTTGGTATGGCAATCCTCACCGCCGGCATGCACCGGCGTGCGTGACAGGATCTCCGCGGCGTGAGCAAGCAGGGTTGCGGGAACGCAAACCAGCGCTTCGGTCTCCGCGTCAAGTCCGCTCATGAAACCGTTGCCGATCATCCGGAGCTCGTTGAGCGAGGCGCTGGTGCCGTTCATTTTCCAGTTGCCGGCGACGAGCGGGCGAATTCCTGGCGTCATGGGTTTGCTTCTCCGGATGATATCGGGGCTCTGGCCCTCACTACCAAAATCAGGCCACAAAGCAATCGACAGTGGGCCGGAAGGGCGCTATTGCGCTTGTTTCAGACTCGGCGCGTGCGAAAATGCGCATAAATCGGAAGTAAAAATGCTTGGTATATTGAGAAACGCGGCAGGCACCTGGGTCGCGAAGGGGCTGTTGGTGCTGCTGGTGCTCAGCTTTTTGGTCTGGGGCGTTTCCGGGCAGCTGATGAGCGGTCTTGCCGGCCACGATTCGGTGATAACCGCCGGCGGCACCAAAGTATCGATCAACGAATACCGTCTCGCCTACGATCGCCAGCTCGCCGTCATGTCGCAACAGTTCGGCCAACGTCTCAGCCACGAACAGGCAAAGGCGCTCGGCGTCGACAACCAGGTGTTGGCTCAGCTCGTCTCTGGTGCCGTTCTCGACGAACAGGCCCGCAAGCTGGGCCTCGGACTTTCCAAGGATCGGCTGGCCGAGTTGACACGCGAGGACCCAGCCTTCAAGGGCCCGGGCGGCCAGTTCGACCGCAGAACGTTCGAATATATGCTGCAGCAGATCGGCATGCGGCCCGAGGACTATTTGAAGAACCGTGCCCAGGTGGCCGTGCGCCAGCAAATTGTCGAGGCGGTCTCGGATGGCCTCAAGGCTCCGGACACTTTCTTCAAGGCGGTTGCGCTCTATCGCGGCGAAGACCGCACCATCGACTATTTGACGCTGCCCAAGGC
>NZ_RZQY01001220.1:0-721 GCF_003998575.1 Mesorhizobium sp. M7A.F.Ca.CA.001.10.2.1
GCGCTCGGCAACCCGACGCGGCTTCAGCTCTATCGCATCCTGGTGCGCGCCGGTGACGACGGGCTTGCCGTCGGCAGCGTCCAGGGCAAGCTCGACATTCCGTCCTCGACGCTGTCGCATCACCTCAAGCGGCTGGTCGACACCGGTCTGGTGACGCAGGAGCGGCAAGCGACGACGCTGATCTGCCGCGCCAACTATCCCGGCATGAATGCGCTGATCGGCTACCTCGCCGACGAGTGCTGCGCCGACGCCGCCTGCGCGCCCGCCGCCGGCAAAGCGCTGGCTTGATTTTTTTGCGCTTATAATTCGAACATACCGGAAGGATGGAACCTATGGACATGATGGCAAACCTTCCCGTCGCGGTGATCGGCGCCGGCCCGGTCGGGCTGGCAGCCGCGGCGCATCTGGTCGAACGCGGCATCACTCCGCTCGTCCTGGAACGCGGCGAAAGCGTGGGTGCGGCGCTGCTCGATTGGGGACATGTGCGGGTGTTTTCGCCATGGAAATATAACATCGATGCGGCGGCGCGGGCGCTGCTCGACCGCTCCGGCTGGACGGCGCCGGATAGCCAGGGCCTGCCGACCGGCGGCGAGATCGTGCGCGATTATCTGGCGCCGCTTGGCCGGCTTCCCGCGATCGCCGCCAATTTGAAGCTAGGCGCCGAGGTCACCGCGATCACCCGTCAGGGACACGACAAGGTCGCCAATGATGGCCGCAAGGA
>NZ_RZQY01001221.1:0-721 GCF_003998575.1 Mesorhizobium sp. M7A.F.Ca.CA.001.10.2.1
AATGACGCATTGGCAGCATCCCCGCTTCTTCGCCTATTTCCCGGCCAATGCGGCGCCGGTTTCGGTGGTGGCGGAATATCTGGTTTCGGCGATGGCCGCGCAATGCATGCTCTGGCAGACGTCGCCGGCGGCGACCGAACTCGAAACGCGCACCGTCGACTGGATGCGCCAGGCGCTCGGCCTGCCGGAAGGTTTCTCGGGCGTAGTCCAGGATTCAGCCTCGTCGGCGACACTGGCCGCAGTGCTGACCATGCGCGAACGGGCGCTCGATTGGCAAGGCAACAAACAAGGCCTGGCAGGGCAGGCGCGGCTGCGCATCTACTCCTCCGACCAGGTGCATACTTCGATTGACCGGGCGATCTGGGTGTCCGGCATAGGCGAGGACAATCTCGTGCGCATTCCCGTCGCCGGCCGCTTTCGCGCCATGGATACGGCGGCACTCGAGGCGGCAATCATCGCCGACAGGGAAGCCGGCATGCTGCCGGCCGGCATCATCGCTTGCGTCGGCGGCACCAGCACCGGCGGCGCCGACGATATTGCAGCGGTTGTCGAGGTCGCACGGCGGCATGGGCTTTATCTTCACGTCGACGCCGCATGGGCGGGATCGGCGATGATCTGTCCGGAATATCGGCATTTCTGGACAGGCGTCGAAGGCGCCGATTCAATCGTTTTCAATCCGCACAAATGGCTGGGCGCCCAGTTCGACTGCTCTATCCAGTTC
>NZ_RZQY01001222.1:0-715 GCF_003998575.1 Mesorhizobium sp. M7A.F.Ca.CA.001.10.2.1
GGGTGGGGACTCGACCGGGTTTCTCCTGAAGCGCCTCGCATTCACGCGGCGCGCTTGAGCTCTGTTCTAGCGGACGCTGGCGACCGCGTCGGAGCGGCCGTCATTGATCGTCACCCAAACGCCGGAATTCTGGTCCGACTGGCGCTTGAGATAGGTGTAGTCGGTGTCCGTCCAGGACAGGACCTTGGTCTCGAGATTGTCGAGGATGAATTCTCCCAGGCTCGTGCGCACGGTCAGCACCGCGTGGCCGTCGCCATTCGGCTGGCGCGCCACTGTCATCAGCAAATTGCCGGCCGGCACGCCCGCATCCATCAACTCGCGGCGCTTTTCCAGCGCGTAATCCTCGCAATCGCCATAGCCATTGGCCGGATAGGCCCAATATTCCTCGACACCGTAGTTTTCCATGTCGGTGCGCGGCTTGATGCGAGTGTTGACCGAATTGTTGATGTTGACGATCGTCGCCCACAGTTTGCGGGTCAGTTCGACCGGCGCACCCTTCGGGGTCCGTTCGCTGCATTCGCCAGGACTGCGCTGGCAGAACTCATAATGGCCAACAGGCTGGGTGGTGCGTCCGCCGGTGTGCATATAGGCCGGTCCCGCGGCATATGCTGATCCCCAAGCGGAAAGCTGCATCGCCATTGCCACCAGCAACAGCTTGCCCCTCGTGTTCTTCATTGTTGTAGTCTCCCCGTTCGAAGGAGACATTGCCACATGT
>NZ_RZQY01001223.1:0-714 GCF_003998575.1 Mesorhizobium sp. M7A.F.Ca.CA.001.10.2.1
GCCGGCTCGGGCTCGGCGGTCGTCGGCTTCACCGTCGCCGGCTTGTCGGCCAGCGTCTCGGTGATCTTCTCGTCGCCGCCGAATTTGGGCGGCTGTTCCCTCAGCAAATGGAAGGTGGCGTATCCGGCGATCGGCAGGGCGACGAGCCCGGCAAGGGCCGGCGTGGCAATGAGTTTCTTTTGCATGATCTCGCTCCAGAGCTTTTGTGCTCGCTCTGTGAGACGAAGCCCGCCAATCGATCCTTGGGTGACAGCAGAAATATTTTCCTGATCATAGGCGCGCAGGGCGGCCTCGAAGGCACGTGCCTTGGCATCCTTGGCGGGCGCCGGTGCTGCGATATCGCGCAGTCTGTTGAGTTCGTTGTCGTCGACCATGGTCACACTTCCCCGGCCGCGCGCATCAGCGTCTTCAGCCGTTTCTTCGCTTCATGGATGTGCCAGGAAACCGTCGTCTCCGAGATCGCCATCGCCTCGGCGGCGGCCGCGTGGCTCAATCCTTCGCCATAGACCAAAAGCACGGCGTCGCGCTGCTTGTCCGGCAGTTGCCGCACCGCGGTCCACAGCGCTTCGGCCGGATCCTCCGGTTCGACCGACGCCTCGCCTGAGATCAGTGCATGGACGCCATAGGCCTCGGTCTTCACGGTCTCGCGGGCGGACTTTCGCATCATGTCGCGCGCGGCGTTCAGGGTCACGGAATAGAGCCATGTGGTGAAAG
>NZ_RZQY01001224.1:0-712 GCF_003998575.1 Mesorhizobium sp. M7A.F.Ca.CA.001.10.2.1
TGCCACAGCCGCTCCGATGTTTCCACATAAACATGACAATAATAATCATATTTATTCGATGAGTTGGCTACGAGCCGCTTGTCGCAGCAAGTCGCTCGGGAAGGAAATCAACGAAGACGCGCACCTTCGGCGACAGATGGCGATTGGAGGGCCACAGCATCCGGAACTGGCCACGGCCGTCGACATGACCATCGAGGACGGTACGCAGCCTGTCTTCGTGCAGCGCCTCGCGCACCAGGAAATCCGGCATGCAAGCTATGCCGAGGCCGGCGAGCGTGGCGCCCTTCAAGGCTTCCATGTTGTTGCAGGTCAGCATCGAGCGGATCTGCGGTTCGGCGCTTCCGGTAGTGAACGGCCACTCCAGCAGCCTGCCGCTGTTCAGGAAGCGGAAGTTTATGCCGAAATGTCTGATGAGATCAGCCGGCACGCTGGGGGCGCCATGGCGGTCCAGGTAGGAGGGCGCCGCGCACAGCAGCATGCGAAAGGGCGCAACGGGTCTCGACACAAGGCGCGAATCCGGCAGTTCGCCGCTGCGGATCGCGACATCGATACCCTCGTCGATGACGTCGACGATCCGGTCGTTGAAATCGATGTCGAGCTCGATCTCGGGATAGCGTGCCATGAACTCCGACAGCACCGGCAGCAGCAGATGATAGGTGACGATCGGGGTGGATATGCGCAGCCGCCCACGCGGTGTTTCCCGTGTCTGCGA
>NZ_RZQY01001225.1:0-712 GCF_003998575.1 Mesorhizobium sp. M7A.F.Ca.CA.001.10.2.1
GATTCATTATCCATTTTAGATAATTGTAATAAGTCATTAACGAGTCGAATCATACGTTCAGTTTCTTCACGTGTAACGGATAAGAATTGTGGTGCTAAATCATCGTCTTTCCAAGCACCTTCTTCTAGTGCTTCGATATAACTATTCATAGATGTTAATGGAGTACGAAGTTCGTGAGACACGTTAGCAACGAACTCACGACGTTCACGTTCTACTTGTTGTTGTTCTGTTACATCATGAAGTACAGCAATATAACCTGTTACAAAGCCTGTTTCTTGCACAATTGTACTGAAGTTAACACGTGCAATGATGCCTTCTTCTTCATTAATGTCTAATAAGAAGCTGTCGTTATTTTCATTAATTTCTTCTAGTGAGAATTCTTCTTCTAAGTTTAAAACACTTAACATATAGTAGCCGATAAGGTCTTCTTTAGCCATACCTAGCATTTTAAGTGCCATATCATTGGCGATACGTACACGACCACGTCTATCTGTTGCTAAGATACCGTCACTCATATGTGTGATAACAGAGTCTAGACGGCGTTTCTCACTTTCCGTATTCGCTTGTGCTTCTTGAACTCGTTTGGATAAATTATTGAATGCGAGCGCAAGTTCACCGATTTCGTCATTACCATAAATTTTAACACGTTGGGTATAGTTACCTTTAGACATCTCAACTGTCTGGTTACGCATATCGGTAATCGGTTTGGTTA
>NZ_RZQY01001226.1:0-706 GCF_003998575.1 Mesorhizobium sp. M7A.F.Ca.CA.001.10.2.1
GGGATGCCCGCCTGCCGCGCAAAGTCGAGGCCCGCGCCCTGCTGGCGCCGTTCGATCCTGTCGTCTTCGAACGCTCGCGCACAGAGCGGCTGTTCGACTTCCACTACCGCATCGAGATCTACACGCCGGCCGACAAGCGGCAATACGGCTACTATGTCCTGCCGTTCCTGCTCGGCGACAGGATCGTGGCACGCGTCGACCTCAAGGCAGATCGTCCGGCCAGCGTGCTGCGGGTCCATGCGGCCTACGCCGAGCCCAAGGCGTCACCTGAAACCGCTGCAGAACTGTTCGAGGAATTGAAGCAGATGCAGGGCTGGCTCGGGCTCGAACGCATGGAAGTGACCCCGGCCGGCGATTTGGGTCCGGCGCTGGCCGACATCGCCATGTCGTAAGCTCGCGTTGACACCGCCGCTCGCAAAAGCCTAAATCCGGTTCAGATGGTCTCTTGCCCGCAACGGCAAGAGCTAAGAGGGAATGCGGTGCGGGGCAAAATCCCAAATCCGCGGCTGTCCCCGCAACTGTAAGCGAAGAGCCAAGGCCGAAAGCCACTGGGAGTTCCCGGGAAGGCGGCTACCCAAGGCGATGACCCGCGAGCCAGGAGACCTGCCGTCTGCGACTTTAGAATCCGATCGCCCGGCGGGTTTCCGGGCAAGGAGCCCGATCTTTGGACCACGACAGCAGTTTTTCGGCTGGCACAGCGGATATT
>NZ_RZQY01001227.1:0-705 GCF_003998575.1 Mesorhizobium sp. M7A.F.Ca.CA.001.10.2.1
GCGTCACGCCGATGGCGATGATGCCGACGATCGACACCTGCAGGATGATGATCTGCAGGCGCGCTTCGTTGAAGATGCCGCCGACGTCGCTGCGTGTGTTGAACAGGAAGCTGTCGCCGAGAAAAATGCGGCCGATCAGTTCGAAGATGACGACGAGAATGACCAGTGCCAGGAAAACATTGAACTCGGCCGGCCATGTGCGCTTCCTCGCATCATAACCGACGCCGCCGACGCCATGAGATGTCTGTGCCACGTATTCTGTCCTCCATCAGCCGCGGTCGCCCTCGCGCCTGCGGCGCTGAGGGAGAGAGGGGAGCGGCGCTGTCTTGATCGAGAGCGCCGCTCCGTATCGAACCGTTGGCGGCTCAGTTCTTCTTCAGGAACTTGTCGATGTTGGCGGGCGTCACCAGCTGGAAGGGCACGTAGACCTTGTGCTCGACCTTCTCGCCCTTGGCGAGCTTGAGCGCCGCATCGAGAGCGCCGGCGCCCTGGCCGGCCGCGTCCTGGAACACGGTTACGTCGAGGTCGCCCGCCTGCATGGCCGCCAGCGCGTCCTGGGTGGCGTCGACGCCGCCGACGACAACCGCCTTCATGTCGATGTTGCCGGCCTTCATCGCCTGGATGGCGCCGATGGCGCTTTCGTCATTGTTGGCGATGACGCCGTCGAACGGCTTGCCGGTCGACAGCCAGTTGGTCATCAGGTTC
>NZ_RZQY01001228.1:0-701 GCF_003998575.1 Mesorhizobium sp. M7A.F.Ca.CA.001.10.2.1
GGCCCCCTCATCCGGCCGTTTTGCGGCCACCGACCCTCCGGGCGTTCGTTGTTCGAAAAGCCAAGCAGTTGGCTTTTGGCCCGCTGCGCGGACCACGCCTCACCCCCGCTGGGGAGAAGAGACTGACGTCAGCGCTGACAACCTCCTCTCCCCTCGGGGAGAGGTCGGATTGCCTCGAATTGCGCTTCGCAATTCAGTTGGCAATCCGGGTGAGGGGGCTCTTCTCACGCTCCCTTAATTGTTAGTGGACTCGATCAGTCCAACACGGTCTTCTAGGCGTCCCCCCGCCCGGAGAACCGCCATGCCTCTCAACCGTCGGACACTGATCGCCGCCAGTCTTTCCATCACCTTCGCCCTCGCGCCGTTGACGGGCGTCTTCGCCGCATCGCCTGCGCCGGCCAAGGGCGAGCACGGCATGGTGGTGACGGCCCAGCATCTGGCGTCCGAAGTCGGTATCGAGGTGCTGAAAAAGGGCGGCAATGCTGTCGATGCGGCGGTTGCCGTCGGCTATGCGCTCGCGGTCGTCTACCCCAATGCCGGCAATATCGGCGGCGGCGGCTTCATGACCATCCGCTTCAAGGACGGCAAATCGACCTTTCTCGATTTTCGCGAGCGGGCGCCGCTGGCGGCGACAAAAACCATGTATCTCGACAAGGACGGCAACCCGGTGAAGGGGGCCAGTCTCGACGGCTATCTTGCGG
>NZ_RZQY01001229.1:0-700 GCF_003998575.1 Mesorhizobium sp. M7A.F.Ca.CA.001.10.2.1
GAGATCGGGCGCCACGCGCGTGGCGATGTCGTCAGCCACTTCTCCGATGAACTCGGCCCGGAACCCGTCCTCACTTACCGCGGCCTCGAGCGGACGGTGCTTGTCGGGCGTCTTGTCGGCCCACCAAGCCTTGATCGTGGCGTATTTGGGGCCAAGCACGTCCTCGTAGATGTCGCCGTTCTGGATGATCAGGGCACTGATCCGCTCGGGGTGCGAGATCGAATGCCGGAGTCCTATCTGCGAGCCGTAATCATGCAGCCACAAGGCGTAGCGCTCGAGACCGAATTCATCGGCAAGTTTGGAAAGCACGTCGCAATAGGCGTCGAAATCATAGCCAAAGGCGGCCGGATCTGGTGTGCCACTGTATCCGAAGCCCGGCCAGTCGAATGCAATCGTTCGCCAGCGGTCGGCGAGCGCCGGCATCAGTCGGCGGAATTGGAACGAAGAGCAGGGATAGCCGTGCGGCAACAGCAAGACAGGTGCTTCTGGCGGCCCTGCCTCGCGATAGAAAATGGATAGATCACCCAGTTGCATGCGTCGGTGCGTCGTTGCACCCGGCATTCGGACCTCCGTCGAATAAACACCGGCTAAACGCGTTTGACCGAGGCATCGTTCCCGAATGAGGGAAGCGGACGGCCGGCAATATTCATCTCTTCAAATTCACCACGATGACACCGCCCAGCGCCAGCGCGCCGCCGAT
>NZ_RZQY01000122.1:0-11701 GCF_003998575.1 Mesorhizobium sp. M7A.F.Ca.CA.001.10.2.1
AGACAGGTCGAGGCCTCGAACGGCGTCGTCATCCAGCCGGGTTTTTACGCCGAGGACGCGCCGAAGGTCGACCGCATCGTCGTCTGCTCGGGCGGCGATGCCGACCACCTCGTCGCCGAGGACGCGGCAAGCTGGATCCGCAAGAGCCTGCGCAATGGCGCCCATATCGGCGCGGTGGCGGACGCGGCTTTCTTCCTGGCGCGGGCCGGCCTGCTCGACGGCCATGCCTGCACCTTGCACTGGACCAGCCAGGCCGCCTTCACCGAAGCTTTTCCCAACATCGAGCTCAGGCGCGACCTCTACGTCATCGACCGCAAGCGCTTCACCTCGGCCGGCGGCGTCGGCAGCCTCGACATGATGCTGGAGATCATCACCCGCGACTACGGCGCCGAGCTTGCCGCAGGTGTCGCCGAATGGTTCGTGCACAGCCAGCTGCGTTCCAGCATCGACCGCAAGATGATGCCGCTGCGGCTGCGCACCGGCGTCCGCAACGAACTGGTGCTGTCGGCCATCGCCATCATGGAGGACGCGGTGGAAGAGCGGCTCGGCATGGCCGAGCTGACCGCAAAGCTCGGCGTCTCCTCCGACAAGCTCGAACGCAGCTTCCGCTCCGAACTCGCTATCTCGCCCAACGGCTACTACCGCCGGCTGCGGCTGAAACGCGCCGCCGACCTCCTGGCACACTCGACGCTCGCCGTGCGCGACGTGGCGCTGGCGTGTGGGTTTGCATCGATGTCGAGTTTTGCGCGGGCGTTTCGCGAGGAGCATGGGCATCCGCCGAGATTGGCGAGACGGCATTAGGGCGCTTGCTGACGGGTGAGACGTTGGCGGGACAGCGCCCCCCTCTGTCCTGCCGGACATCTCCCCCTCAAGGGGGGAGCTCGGACTGCATCTCTGCTTTCGCTAATCTCAGATGTTGAAGAAAAGAACGGCGGCATCGAAACTGCCAATCTCCCCCCTTGAGGGGGAGATGCCCGGCAGGGCAGAGGGGGGCGCGAAGGATCGCGACGTAACCGATTAGCCAGCGGCATCCCGCACAACACCTGCGGTTTCCCGCACAATACCCACGCCCCGCCTGCGCCATGCTCCGACCTCGCAACCCAGCCAAGGCCGTACCCCCATGAGCATCGTCGTTTTCGACCCCGACAGCACTGAGGACGTGGACTTCAAGGACCGCATGCGCCACCCGGCCGCGGCCGATCCGGCCGGCGGCATGTGGCTGTCGGACACCGAGCCGTCCTTCATCGATGCCGATGCGCTGCGCAAGGGCCGGCTGGCCAAGCTGCGCGGCTGGATGCGCGAGGCCGGCTATGGCGGCGTCGTGTTGTTCGATCCCTACAACCAGCGCTACGCCACCGGTTCGCGCAACATGTTCGGCTATTTCCTGCGCAACTCGACCCGCTATTTCTTCATCCCGACCGAAGGGCCGATCGTGCTGTTCGAATATCCGCAGAGCTATCATGTCTCGATGGTGCTCGACACGATCGACGAGGCGCGTCCTTCCAAGCTGGTCTGGTCGTCGGTCTCCGGCCGCGACGACGAGACCGCCGGGCCCTTCGCCGACGAGATCGCCGAGCTTCTGAAGCAGCATGGCGGCGGCTCGATGAAGCTCGGCCTCGACCGCTGCAGCCATCTGCAGGCGCTGGCGCTCGAAAAGCGCGGCTGCGAGGTTCGCGATTGCCAGGGCGAGATCCTGGCGGTGCGCGCGGTCAAGACGCCCGAGGAAGTCAAATGCCTGCAGGTGTCGATGGCCGGCGCCGAGGCCGCCGTCTATGCGGTACGCGAGGCGATCAAGCCCGGCGTCTCCGAAAACGACCTGTTCGCCATCATGTATGGCGAGGTCATCCGCCAGGGCGGCGAGTTCATCGAGACGCGGCTGCTGACATCGGGCCAGCGTACCAATCCGTGGTTCAACGAGGCCAGCGGCCGCAAGATCCGGCCCGGCGAACTCTTGGCGCTCGATACCGACACGATCGGCTGCTACGGCTATTATTCGGATTTCTCGCGCACCTTCCGCTGCGGGCCGGGCAAGCCGACGCCCTACCAGAAGTCGCTCTACCGCATGGCGCACGACCAGGTTCAGCACAACATTTCGATCGTCAAACCCGGCATGGCGTTCCGCGAGATTGCCGAGAAGGCGTGGAAAATCCCGGACCGTTTCGTCGACCAGCGCTACACCTCGGTAATGCACGGCGTCGGCATGCATGGCGAAACGCCGTTCATCGCGCATGCCATGGATTACGAGACCTATGGCCGTGACGGCCATATCGTGCCAGGCATGGTGGTGAGCGTGGAAAGCTATATCGGCGAGAAAGGCGGCCGCGAGGGCGTCAAGCTGGAGGACGAGATCCTGATCACCGAGACGGGCACGGAGCTGCTTTCGCGCTTTCCCTATGAGGACGAGTTTCTGGAGACGCAGGTTTGAGGGCGGTTTCGTACACCGGCGCCGGATCGCGAGCCTTCGCTGCTGTCGCAGCCTTCCATCGCTTCGTCATCCTAGGGCGGAGCAAGGAGCGCAGCGACGCGGCGCAGACCCCTGGAGCTGCTTTGCAGCCCAAGGGATCCATGCCGCGACCTCTATGCACCGCAACGGTACAAGTTCTGCACCGCTGCACCATTCGATCAACATCACGGCATGGATCCTCGGGTCTCCGCGACGGAGCTTCGCTCCTGCTCCGCCCGTGGATGCCGAAGGTGGGGAGGCGCCGGCCAATCACCGCTGCTTGCGCCAGCTCGCTAAACAGAGCGGTGTCGCCCGCCCACAACCAAGGCGCATCGGCATGAAAACCCCCATCTCCATCAAGCCCGGCACGGTGGCCGCGATCTTCATCGACCTGCAGGAAGAGCACCGGCAGGACCCCCGCTATCTGGTCGAGGGCTTCAGCAGCATCCTCGCCAATGTCCAGCGCCTGCAGGCGGCGGCGCGGCAAAACCATGTGCCGCTCTACCACTGGGCCTACATCGTCGATCTCGACAAGCAGGACCGGCCGTTTCATCCGGTCGGTGAAGACGGCAAGTCGGCTTTCTCCGACAAGAGCGATCCGCTGACCGAGATCTGCCGTGAGGTGGCACCGATCAACGGCGAGGCGCTGCTGGTCAAGGCCGAGGCCAGCGCCTTCCGCACCGGCCCGGCGGCCCGCGACATCAAGTCTTCAGGCATCGAATGGCTGGTCATATCGGGCGTCTGGACCGAGGCCTGCATCGACGCTTCCGTCAAGGATGCGGTGGCGAAGGGCTTCCGCGTGCTTTTGGTCAAGGATGCCTGCGGCAGCGGCAGCGCGGCCATGCACCAGACCGGCATCCTCAACCTCGCCAACCGGCTCTATGGCGGCGCCGTCACCGACACCGACGGCGCCTGCCGGCTGCTGGCGGGCGAGACCGTCACCGCCTGGCAGGTCGAGGGCTCGGTGCCGCTGCGCTTCAGCTTCGACAACGCGGCCGCGCTCTACGCCGATCTATGAGCCGCGGCCCCTACGAAACACGGCTCGACCCGGCCCTGTGGGCCTATATCGACGCGGTCAACGCCTGGTATCCGCCCGAAATCATCGGCCTGCCGATCGACAAGCAGCGCGCCGTCTATGACAGGATGAGCCGGGCCTTCCACCAGGGCCGCCCAGCAGGCGTCAAGGCCAGCGACGGCCTGATCGCCGCCGGCCGCGACATCCCGGTCCGCCGTTACCAGCTTGCCGGTAGTGCCGCGAAGGCGATGGTGATCTACTACCACGGCGGCGGCTTCATCCTCGGCGGGCTGGAAAGCCATGACGACATCTGCGCCGAGCTCTGCGCCGGCACCGGTTTCGACGTGCTGTCGGTCGACTACCGCCTGGCGCCGGAACACGTCCACCCCGCCGCCTTCGACGATGCGGTGGCCGCCTTCGAATGGGCGGCAGCGACGTCAGACCTGCCGCTGGTCCTGTGTGGCGAAAGCGCTGGCGGCAATCTCGCCGCCGCCGTGGCGCAGGCGACGCGCCGCCATATCAGAGCTGCGGTCGGGCAAGTGCTGATCTATCCCGAACTCGGCGGCGACGAGACCGCCGGTTCCTATGTCGAACACGCCGAGGCGCCGCTGCTATCCGTGGCCGACATCGCCTTCTACCGCGACGTCCGCTCGGCCAGGCGGCAATCGCCCGACGACCCGACCTTCTCACCGCTGCGCGACACCGATTTCTCCGGCCTGCCGCCAACGGTGATCGTCACGGCGCAATGCGACCCGCTGTCGTCGGATGGCGAGACCTACCGCGACCGCATTGTGGCCGCCGGCGGCAAGGCCCGGTGGCACGAGGAACCGAGGCTGGTGCACAGCTTCCTGCGCGCCCGAACGACGGTGCCGGCCGCGGCGGAAGCGTTTGCGCGGATTGTCGGCGCGGTTGCTGCGCTGGGCCGAGGTGAGTGGCCGACGGTGGAACGCTAATCTCCCCCCTTGAAGGGGAGATGTCGCCGAAGGCGACAGAGGGGGTCGTCGCGCGTAGAGCGCTAGCATCATCTTTTTTAAAGTAGGAGGTCGCGTCCCGTCGTGCCGACCCCCTCTGGCCTGCCGGCCATCTCCCCCTCAAGGAGGGAGATTGGCGCCGCGCCGTTGGCGCATCTCCTCGCAGCGCGGCTGCAAAGCATAAGCGCACTGCCGACTCCCCCTGCGGAACCCCGCACAATCACTGCGGAAAACCGAACACTCCCTAGCGTCACCCCGCTCTATCATTCCCGCTCAGGCAACGGCGCCCCGGCGGTCGCGTCCGCCCCCGCGTCTGTCGATCGGCCGGGGCGATTTTTCTGTGCATGCCGTTGTCCCAAAACCGCTGGGCACTTTTGGGCGGCATGCATCAACAACAGGGGAACGACGATGAAATTCATGCTGACCGACCGCAAACTCCACCCGCAAGCCAAATCCGTCGCCGATGATTTCAGGACCGGCGGCATCAACCGCCGCGAATATCTGGTGCTGATGGCCGGCCTCGGTGTCAGTGCCGCCGGCGCGTTTGCGCTGGGCGGGCTCGCCCCCACCCCTGCCCGCGCGGCAGAACCGAAGAAGGGCGGCGTCCTGCGCGTCGCCATGAACGTCAAGGGCTTCAAGGACCCGCGCACCTTCGACGGCGTGGAGATGTCGAATGTCGCCCGCCACTGCAACGAATATCTGGTGCGCTGGAACACCGACTTCTCCTTCGAGCCCTGGCTGCTCGAAAGCTGGGAGGCGAGCGACGACGCCAGGACGCTGACCCTGCATGTGCGCAAGGGCATATCCTGGTCGAATGGCGATGCCTTCAACGCCGATGATGTCATTCACAACCTCACCCGCTGGTGCGATGCCTCGGTGCCGGGCAATTCGGTCGCCGCGCGCATGGGCGCGCTGGTCAATGCCGACACCAAGAAGGTCGTCGATGGCGGCATCGCCAAGGTCGACGACTTCACCATCAAGCTCAATCTGCCGAAGCCCGACATCTCGCTGATCGCCGGCATGGCCGACTATCCGGCGCTGATCATGCACCGCTCCTATGAGGGCGACGGCGATCCCCTGAAGGCGCTCGCCATCACCACCGGCCCCTGCGAGCTGGTCAGCTGGGATGCCGAGACGGGTGCGGAGGTGAAGCGCAGGGATAAGCCCTGGTGGAAGGGCGAATTCCATCTCGACGGCATCAAATGGGTCGACTACGGCTCCGACCCCAACGCCATGCTGTCGGCCTTCGAATCCGGCGAGATCGACACCGACCACGAAACCGCTTCCGACGCCGTCTCGCAGACCGAGACGATGGGGCTGATGAACTCCGAGATCGCCACCGGCTCCACCATCGTCGCCCGCTTCAATGTCGCCAACGCGCCCTATGACGACGTCAAAGTGCGCCGCGCCGCCCAACTCGCCGTCGACAATTCCGCCGTACTGGCGCTCGGCCTCGGCGGCCGCGGCAAGCCCGCCGACAACCACCATGTCGGCCCCATGCATCCCGAATATGCCGATATCGGCCCGGCCAAGCGTGACGTCGACCAGTCGAAGAAGCTGCTTGTCGAGGCCGGCAAGGCCGACCACGAATTCGAGCTCATCTCCGTCGATGTCGAATGGCAAAAGAGCACCGGCGACGCCATCGGCGCGCAGATGCGCGACGCCGGCCTGAAGATCAAGCGCACCGTGCTGCCCGCCGCCACTTTCTGGAACGACTGGAGCAAATACCCCTTCTCCTGCACCGAATGGCTCGGCCGCCCGCTCGGCGTCCAGGTGCTGGCGCTCGCCTACAAATCCGGCGCCGCCTGGAACGAGAGCGCCTACGCCAATCCCGAATTCGACACGCTGCTCGACAAGGCGCTGGCGACGCCGGACGCCAAGGCGCGCAAGGAGATCATGGCCAAGATCGAGCAGAATTTGCGCGATTCAGGCATCATCATCCAACCCTACTGGCGCTCGGTCTACCGGACGTACCGCAAAGGCGTCGAAGGCTGCGAACAGCACCAGGCGCTGGAACAGCATTTCGAGAAGGTGTGGATTGAGTCTTGAAGCGCCAACGTTCGCTTTACCTTCTCCCCTTGTGGGAGAAGGTGGATTGTCGCGAAGCGGCAAGACGGATGAGGGGTGTTCCAGCTTGGCGAGACGCCAACAGTAAACGAATCTGAACCAGAGCAGAACCTTCACCGCCTCACTCCGTCACGCACCCCTCATCCGTCTCGGCGCTGCGCACCGATCCACCTTCCCCCACAAGGGGGGGAAGGCAAGAAGCGTCGGCGCTCCTTCAAGTGCGGCGCTGGCCGGTGGATCGCTGCGATCATCTGCGGGTGGAAAATGGCCGGCGCGAATGCCGGTGAGGCAGTTGCCTGAGCCCGCGCCGGCCATTGGCGAACCTAGGTCCGCCGCCCGGAATTTCTACCGCCCCGCTGATGCCCGATCAACCAGGCCGGACGTTTGGTACGGAAGCGGACAAAAGCTCACCGCTCCGCCCTCAGCAGCGTCCAGATCCAGTCAACAAAGGTCAGCACCAGGAAAGGATAGCCGGCGGCGGGCAACGGCGCGGAGGTCGGCAGCAAGGGCGCGCGCCAGAGGATCATGCAAGCCGAGACGACAAACAGCACGGCGGCCACGAGCGCGGTGAGCCGCATCCACAGGGCAAATGTCCTGGGCATGCTGACCATGACCAGTGCTGCTGCCCACAGCGTGATGCCGCCGACATAGGAAGGCACGCTGGCCTCAAGCCCCGCCGCATTGCCCGCCATCAGCAGGGTCTCTCCGGCCAGGAAGGTCAGGAACCCGGCAGCGACGCAGTCATTGCCCAGCCGCTGGTATTTCATCGTCAGCAGCGCGGTGGCGACCACGAGCGCCGCGCCGTCGATCGTCCAGAGCGTTTCGCGCAGCGGAGCGCTGGCGACGAAGGTGCCGGCAAGGCCGAAGGCGCCGCCGATGGCGAGGCCGAGAGAGGCGATGGTGTCTGATGTGGTGCGCATGTGATGTGTCTCCCCAAGCTGGGTGTACGATACGCTTGGGCGCCGCACCATGAACAGCTCAAAGCCGACACGGCCGAGCGCCACCAACCTATCAGTACAAACACCTTCCTGCCCGGCGCGCTGATGGCCAGCCCCCTTCAGCTAAAGATCGCAGCACCGATGGACGGCCCCAGTGCCGGAAGAGTCTTCCGGCAGTACTGTTTTGAATCTCGGCGGGACAGACATGGCGGATGGAGTGAATCGGAAAGCGGGGACCGACCTCGATAAAATTCCAACCGCCGAGTTGTTCGAAACCGACTGGCAGCAGACGCTGGATCTCAAAAGAGATGCATGTGTGCGCGCCAGTAAATTCGCCTGCAGTTCAGACCAACTCCCGGGCGCGGTCCAGAATCTTGTCGATGTGATCGCTGTCAATCAACTCGAGCATCTCTTTCACGGAGCCTGTTTTAAGGGACTTGGTAAACTGCACTATCGAAATAGAAGGGCTCCCGGCATACGAGAGCAGGGCCATTTTAGTGAAGTTTTTCGAAAAAGCAGGATAAAGCGGTGCATCAAACTCCGCGTCCCACTCGCCATTCCGAATGGCTCGCTCTGTGAGAACAGCCATCAAGACGACTCCCAAGGCTCGTTGGACCTTGTGCTTCTTTCCCAAAGGGAAGCCAAAGGCAGGGAAACAAAATTCGATCATGAACCGCAGCGCATTAAAAAAAGCAGACGCATAGATCCTGCGATCATTGCCGAAATCTGCTGCATACAGAGTCGCGAAAATCTGCGCCGCGACGGCATCGGCAATCACATCGAGTTCGCCCAGCTTGTGAGGGCCAGCCGTCTGCTTCAACGTCTGGACATCGGCAAAATCCACCATCCTCTGTGCTACGTGTTGCATTTCGTGGAACAGGTAAATTGATACCGCAGTCTCGCAGAAATCTTCAATGTCAAGGTCACGAAAATCTCTGGATTCCCCAGCTTCCCAGATGAGATTCAGCCCAGCCAAGCTCAGCTCAAGAGTCGCAGTTTTTCGATCGAGGCGAAATGCTGCCTTGCCGAGATCGCTCGACACCATCACCTTTTTTATATCATTCAGTTTCGCGACAGCCGCCCTGGCATCAGAAGGGGCAAGCGTCAAAACGCTCAAATAATTCTCCTTGAACCGGGCGAACACTCGATCGACCGTAATCTGCCATTCCGCAACTGTTCTTGCCATGTCGGCTCCCCAAAAAGAGGAAATGAGGTCGATGGGTAACCCAAAAGTACCCCAACAACAAGTGCAGAGAGAAAAAAATTCCTGTTGCGGCGCACTAAAATTAGGGTTTAATAGCCTCGCTATCATCCATGAGTGATTTGGGGTACCCCCAGGCAAGGGAAACGACGCTTGGTACCTCATTCAAGGGAGGAACAAATGGGTACTTATTCTCAGGGAACGGAAATGACAAGGGGCTCCTTCACGCGCGCATGCCAGCTATCCCTTTTTAGGGGTTGTTTAATAGCGTGTTAACCCTAATTCCTGATCATGAACCAGCAAGTAAATCCGTTGGGATATGATTGAAGTCCCTTATTGGGACCCCCGAAGGGGTACTTCGGGGAACGTTGAGGAGTTCGCTATGACTTATCAGGAGACTGCAGCGCTCGGTCAAAGCGCAAGCGGTGCCGAAGGTGCGCGCGACGGAAGCGCCTCCCAGGAACTGCGGCAATGGACGATCAAGAATTTGGATGCATCTGTAGTTGACAAGGCTCGAGCAGCAGCCAAGCGAAAGGGAATGAAGATTAGTGCCTGGGTGGCCGCGACACTTGAAAATGCTGCCGACATGCAATCCGTCGAGAGCGACCCGTCAAGGAATTCTTTGGCGATTGATCTTGATGAGATTGTCTCAAAGATAGAGGAGATTCGCAGAGAGGATCGACTCTTAATTGAAAGAATTGAGAAGGATATCTCGCAGCTAGTGAAGGGGCAACACGGGATGCTTACAGAGATGCTATCTCGAAGTGGCAAAGGTAGGACTGAGAGCGATCACTCTTAGTTAGCTGGGAACCCACCCGGTCGATACGTTCGGCCAAAGGCCGAACCCGCTCAATCGCCCATCTTCAAGGCCTGGATAAACGCCTCCTGCGGGATATCGACCTTCCCAAACTGGCGCATCCGCTTCTTGCCTTCTTTCTGCTTGTCCAGCAGCTTGCGTTTGCGCGAGACGTCGCCGCCGTAGCATTTGGCGGTGACGTCCTTGCGCAGCGCCGAGATGGTTTCGCGGGCGATGACCTTGCCGCCGATGGCGGCCTGGATCGGGATCTTGAACAGATGGTTCGGGATCAGCTCCTTCAGCTTCTCGCACATCTGCCGGCCGCGCTTTTCCGCCGCCGTGCGGTGCACCAGCATGGAAAGCGCGTCCACCGGCTCTTCATTGACCAGGATCGACATCTTGACGAGGTCGCCCTCCTTGTAGTCGGTGAGGTGATAGTCGAACGAAGCGTAGCCCTTGGAGATCGACTTCAGCCGGTCGTAGAAATCGAAGACGACTTCGTTGAGCGGCAGATCGTAGATCAGCATGGCGCGCTTGCCGACATAGGACAGGTCGGCCTGGATGCCGCGCCGGTCCTGGCAGAGCTTCAATATGCCGCCGAGATAGTCGTCGGGGGTCAGGATCGTGGCGCGGATCCACGGCTCCTCGATCGCCGAGATCTTCACCACGTCGGGCATGTCGGCCGGGTTGTGCAGTTCCTTCATCGAGCCGTCGGTCAGAGCCAGCCGGTAGACGACGCTGGGTGCCGTGGCGATCAGGTCGAGGTTGAACTCGCGCTCCAGCCGCTCCTGGATGATTTCCAGATGTAAGAGGCCAAGGAAGCCGCAGCGATAGCCGAAGCCGAGTGCCGCGCTGGTTTCCATTTCAAAGGAGAAGCTGGCGTCGTTGAGGCGCAATTTGCCGACCGCGGCGCGCAGATCCTCGAAATCGGCGGCGTCGACCGGGAACAGGCCGCAGAACACCACCGGCTGCGCCGGCTTGAAGCCGGGCAGCGCCTTGGCCGTGGTGCGCTTGTCCTCGGTGATGGTGTCGCCGACGCGGGTGTCGGCCACTTCCTTGATCGAGCCGGTGAAGAAGCCGAATTCGCCGGGGCCGAGCTCGTCGACATTGATGCGGGCCGGCGTGAACACGCCGGTGCGCTCGACCAGATGCTTGGCGCCGGTGCCCATCATGCGGATGGTCTGGCCTTTTTTCAGCACGCCGTCGATGACGCGCACCAGCACGATGACGCCGAGATAGGCGTCGTACCAGCTGTCGACCAGCATCGCCTTCAAGGGCGCGGCCGCGTCGCCTTCGCGCGGCGGCGGCAATTGGTGGACGATGGCTTCCAGCACGTCGGGAATGCCCAGACCGGTCTTGGCCGAGATCAGCACGGCGTTGGAAGCGTCGATGCCGATCACCTCCTCGACCTGCTCGCGGATGCGCTCGGGCTCGGCGGCCGGCAGGTCGACCTTGTTCAGCACCACGACGATCTCGTGGTTGTTGTCGATCGCCTGGTAGACATTGGCCAGCGTCTGCGCCTCGACGCCCTGGGAGGCATCGACCACCAGCAGCGAACCCTCGCAGGCGGCCAGCGAACGCGACACTTCATAGGCGAAGTCGACGTGTCCGGGCGTGTCGATCAGGTTGAGGATATAGTCCTCGCCATTGTTGGCGCGGTACTTCAGCCGCACCGTCTGCGCCTTGATGGTGATGCCGCGCTCGCGCTCGATGTCCATCGAGTCCAGCACCTGCTCCTTCATGTCGCGCAGCTCCAGTCCGCCGGTCAGCTGGATCAGCCGGTCGGCAAGCGTGGATTTGCCATGGTCGATATGCGCGACGATGGAGAAATTGCGGATGTGGTCGAGGGGCGTGCTCATGGCGCGCGTTTAGCAGGGGTGGCTTGCCCGAGCAAGCGGCAGGCTGCCGCCGCACATGTAGCGCGGCCCGCTGCCCGGCAAGCCGTACGGCCGCTGCCGCGAAAGCAGAGCAGGCGGCTGCCGGGGCAAGCGGTGCGGGCGCTTGTCGCCTTTTCCTCCGGATTCCTCGAAAAATCGATAAATTTTAACCACACGCGTTAGAGCATAATTTGTGATCGGCATGTTAGCGGAGGGAAATATCTGATGTAAGGACGAAGGCATGCGGGGGCTTGCAGGCAGTTTTATCGAGTCGCGGAGCGGCTCGTTCGCACCGATACTTGTTCTCGCCATGATACCGCTGATCACCGCGGTCGGCTTTTCCGTCGACTACACCTCCGCGGTCCAGACCAGGTCGACCGAGCAGGCGGCACT
>NZ_RZQY01001230.1:0-699 GCF_003998575.1 Mesorhizobium sp. M7A.F.Ca.CA.001.10.2.1
GCCTGAGCGCGCTGGCATAGCTGCCGGCAAGTGCTGTGCGCACCTCTTCGGCCGCACTGAGCGACTGGCCGACCTCGCCGCGCCCGGCAATGACGACGCCCCGGGGATCGAGCAGCCGGAAGCCGGCCAGCGTGGTTTTCTGCGTGGCGTCGAGAATACCGGACAGGCGCGCACCGATCGCCGCGAAGGCAGGATCGGCGGTGGCAGCGATCGCCGCCGGCCGGGTCGGCAGCACATAGTCGGAGGCGAGATCGAGTTGCGGCTCGATCGGCTTGTACAGCGGGCCCGGATTGACGCTTCGGCTTGAATCCCCGCCTGGCCCCGGCATCGGCGCACCGAGCTTGTCCGCCGCAATGCCGGCGTCGCGCACATCCTGCGCATAGATGGCGGCGATGGCCGCCCCTTGCGCGATCAGCTCCGCTTCGGTCTGGCGGATCAGCTGGTTCTCGTAGAGGCGGAAGAAGAACAAGCCGACCAATGGCAGGGCCATCACCATGATCAGGATGGCGACGACGACCGTGGCAAGCCGTGGCCGCCACTTGCGGCCGATCCATTTGCCGGAAGTCGTCAGCCGCATCGGCCAAGCCGGAAGCCGACGCCATGCACGGTCTCGATGGCATCCAGGCAACCCACTGCTGCCAGCTTGGCGCGGATGTTGCGGATATGGCTGTCGACGGTGCGGCCGGCGACATGGATGTT
>NZ_RZQY01001231.1:0-695 GCF_003998575.1 Mesorhizobium sp. M7A.F.Ca.CA.001.10.2.1
AATTATCATCGGGCTATGAACAACATATTGATGAAAATTCACCTAAATTCGAATTGAAATGCATTAGAGAATCTTATATAAAAGAAGATGAATTTAAATCAGCTTGCATTAAGTGGGCTTTAAATAATGTTGATATTCATCAATTCATTCCCGAATCAATCAAAGAATCAGCAAATTCAATTATTTCTCAAGAAGATGATGTGCAAGAGTTTATTATCGACGTCTTGCAACCTGAAATTGATAAACCAACGTTCTTTAGTGAAGGTCAACTTTACAATTTGTATATGTTATCAAATCTAACATCAAATAAAGGTTCAAGAACAAGAAACAAATCAAACTTTGCTAAAGCAATAGCAAAAATGTCTAAACGTGTTAAAGTAATAAAATCAATGAACTACTCAAAATTAGATAATTTAAACAAATATATCAAAACAGAAAGTCAACTTTTCTATAGTCTCTATAGAAAATTGACAAATAATCCATTCAAAGATGCTTATACGAAGGATTTTCAAAAAACCATCCAAAATCGTAGTAAAGAATTGCAACGTGTTTACCAACAAATAAATGATGTAAAACTGGGGAACGTCAAATATGCATCACAAATCGGACGTTCAAAAGCAAAAATGTATTGTGTATTACCAGACAATGAAATTTACGAAGGGTTTATCAGTGAAAAACAACTCAAAGATATAGCT
>NZ_RZQY01001232.1:0-688 GCF_003998575.1 Mesorhizobium sp. M7A.F.Ca.CA.001.10.2.1
GGCCTGGGGAGAACGCATGAGCACGACCATAGCGCCACTTGCACCCGAGCTTTGGGCTGAATTCGAGGACCTCTTCGGCAAGCAAGGCGCCTGCTACGGCTGTTGGTGCACGCATTTCCGGCTGGCGCCGGCGGTGCGGCGCGAGAGCAGCCGGGAACGCAACAAGGACCACATCAAGGCGCGTATCGAGGCCGGCCCGCCGCCCGGACTGCTGGCATTCGAAGATGGCCAGGCGGTCGGCTGGATGCAGATCGGACCGCGCGCCGACGTACCCGAATGGAACAATCAGGGCAGGGGCTCGGCACCGGTCGATCCTGCCGACGCCGCGGATCCGGCCGTCTGGGCGATCTCCTGCTTCTTCATCCGCGCCAAGGCGCGCGGCAGGGGCATCACGCATCGCCTCGTCGAAGGCGGCATAAATTTCGCCCGCCAGAATGGAGCCCGGCTGCTCGAGGCGTGCCCGATGGACCTGTCTCGCGATTCGCGCTCGATCGGCCTGTTCGTCGGCTCGTCGCGGATCTTCGAGAAGGCGGGTTTCGAGCGGCTGGTGGAACGCAAGGCCGGCCGCCCGCTGATGCGGCTGGTGCTTTGATGAGGTCCGCTCGTGGCTTGTTGATCTCACCTTGCGGTTGCAGCAGTAATTTCATACCAGACGGACGTCCCTTCTAAAGCGCATGCGCTTTGGGGT
>NZ_RZQY01001233.1:0-676 GCF_003998575.1 Mesorhizobium sp. M7A.F.Ca.CA.001.10.2.1
ACGGCGGCCGGATCATCCCAGCCGGCCCCAGGGCCGCGCAATGCCGCAAGGCCGACATGGCGGATAATTGATGACAGGGACGATTCACAGCCGCTATGGAGCACGCTTGCGGTTGACAGGGACAAGGCTCCTCGTTTATGAGCCTCCCACAGTTCAAAGGCGCGTCTTCTGGCGCGCCTTAAAATTTCGACCCGGACCGGGTCCACACCGACAGGCAAGACCATGAAGATCAAGAATTCGCTCAAGGCGCTGAAGGCGCGTCACCGCGACAACCAGTTGGTTCGCCGCAAGGGCCGCGTCTACATCATCAACAAGACCGCCCCGCGCTACAAGGCACGCCAGGGCTGAGTTTTCGGGCAGGAGGCTGTTGCCTCCCCCCATTTGATGCTTGTTGCCGCCTGCCGGCATTTTCACGCCAAATTCAGTTTGACGTTCCGTCGCCCGGGACTAGAGTCCGGCGATGCGGATTCTTTTTGCATTTGTGACATCTCTGCTTGTTTCCGGCGTCATTTATGGCCCGGCATGGGCGGACGATGCTGTCGCGCCGCCGGCCACTCAGGACGCGCCGCCCGCCGCAACGACGAAACAAGCCCGCCTCGACCAGTTGTTCAGCGATCTGAAACGCGAGCGCAACGAAAAGGCGGCCGAGCGCATCGCCGGCAACATCTGGAGCGAG
>NZ_RZQY01001234.1:0-674 GCF_003998575.1 Mesorhizobium sp. M7A.F.Ca.CA.001.10.2.1
CCGCAGGTCGCCATTGCCTCGGCGGACGCGACCATCGTCACCGGCTCCGCTGGCTTCTGCGGCGCCGCCGAGGCAATGGCGACCTGCGGCTCGTCCGGCAGCGGCTGCCAGTTGCGGCCGCGCTTCTCATAGAAGGCATTGCCGCCGGCAACCATGGTGTAGTGCATGTTCTTGTAGGGGAAGCGTAAGCCGGCGGTGTGGAAGAACATGGTGTTCTTGAGCTTGGCCTTGCGCTCACCCTTGAGCACCGCCTCGGCAGCCTCTTCGACATCGGGCATTGCGCGTGAATTCATCGGCCTTGTCATGACGCCGGGGGCGAACTGCCCACGCTCGCCCACCACCTGGCAGATGGTGCTGCCGTGCTTGCCGGAGCGCAGCCGGTTCATCACCACCGTGCCGACCGCGATCATGCCGTCGCGGCTCGAGCGGTTGGACTCGAAGAACATCGCCCGTTCCAGGCATTCCTTGTCCTTCGGCGTATGGCTGTAGGCCCGTGAGCTCAGGAAACCCGGCGTGATGGCGTCGGTCAGGCTGGCGACGGACATGCCGTGTGACGTGGTCTGGCTGCAGGCAGCCAAAAACAGGGGTGAAATGACGGCGCCGAGCAACAGCGGCGTCTTCCATCGCGTGGCAATCAACAGGTAACCCTCTCACTTCCATGCCCGCCCCCAGGC
>NZ_RZQY01001235.1:0-674 GCF_003998575.1 Mesorhizobium sp. M7A.F.Ca.CA.001.10.2.1
GTCCAGCAATGTCACCGTTGGCCTCGAATATCGCTATTCGCAGTTCGCCGAGAAGGACTTTTCTTCGGAATTCGGCGCACCCGACGACACCCTTACCTCGACTTCCTCTTTCCACACCGTGCGTCTCGGCGCGAAGTACAAGTTCAACTAAAAGGCCCTCCAGCCAAACAGTTGCAGCCCGTCGGCCATGCCGGCGGGCTTTTTTTTATTGCTCGAATCTTTCCGCGCCAAACGCAGGCAACAAAAAAGCGGAGCCAAAGCCCCGCTTCCTCGATGTCGAGATTTACCGCCGGTTCATCCGCGGTCGGCAAATCGATCGACAATAGCTTTCTATCGCGAATATGCGACGGGAGTACGACAACTGTTTCCAGCGGCTAATCTCAGCCTCAAGCGCGCTCGATGCGGCACTGGTAGCAATTGTTGCGCGCCGAACGGACATGGACGTAGGCGATCTCGTCGCGTTCGAACAGCGTCTCGGCCCGTGCAGCAATTGCCGTGGTCGGGATGACGCCGCCGCTGCCGTAGACGATGCGATCATCCCTGCCATAGCCGCGCACGATGTAGTCGGGGCTTTCGAGAATCTCGGGCAGCGCCTCGCTCTCGGCAGCGCGGTCGCATTCCTCGCCATGCAGGAAGATCGGCCCCGTTTCAGCATAGGGCTGAAGCTGCGGGAA
>NZ_RZQY01001236.1:0-665 GCF_003998575.1 Mesorhizobium sp. M7A.F.Ca.CA.001.10.2.1
CCTTCTTTCTCGTCATGAACGCGGTGAGCGCGGCGCGCGCCTCATCGGACTTCAGCCGCTCGCGAAAATGCTCGCTTTCCACGCCGATGCGGGCGACGAGATCGTCGCGCGAACCACGCATCAGGTTGCGCGCGATCTTCAGCGCCTGTGGTGGCTTGGCGGCGATCTGGCCGGCTGCCGCCAATACCGAAGCCTCCAGCGCTGCTTCCTCGACCACCTCGTAGATCAGGCCGGCGGCCTTGGCGCGCTCGGCCGAAAAACCCTCGCCAAGACCGAGCAGCGCGAAAGCGGCTTGCTGGCCCAGAATGCGCGGTGCCAGCAGGCTCGATCCCGCTTCAGGCACAAGGCCCAGGTCGACGAAAGGCGTCCTGAACACGGTGCGTGGCGTGGCGAAAGTCAGGTCGCAATGCAGGTTGAGCGTCGTGCCGATGCCGACCGCGATGCCGTCGACGCCGGAGACCATGGGTTTTTCGACCTTGGCCAGCGCCATCAGGAAATCCCAGACTTCGGTGCCGCCGTCGCCGCCGGTGGCGACGACCATGAAGTCGGCAAGGTCGTTGCCGGAGGAGAAGGCGCCGGGCACGCCGAGAAAGACATGGACGCGGATGGCCGGGTCGGCGTCGCCCTCGGCCAGGGTTTTTGACATTTTCGCATACATGGAGCGC
>NZ_RZQY01001237.1:0-665 GCF_003998575.1 Mesorhizobium sp. M7A.F.Ca.CA.001.10.2.1
GGTCTTCAAGATTGGTTACAACAAATCAAAGATGAATCATTAAGTAAGTATGATATTATGACTGTCGGTGAAGCAAATGGAGTAAATCCCGATAATGCTGACGAATGGGTTGGAAGAGAAAATGGTAAATTTAATATGATTTTCCAATTTGAACATTTAGGCTTATGGAATACAGGACAATCTCATTTCGATGTTAAAACTTATAAAAAGGTATTGAACCGTTGGCAAAAAAAACTTGAAAATACTGGATGGAATGCACTATTCATCGAAAACCATGATCAGCCGCGTCGTGTATCTACATGGGGAAATGATAATAAATATTGGTATGAATCAGCTACAAGTCATGCGGTTGTTTACTTTCTACAACAAGGCACACCATTTATTTATCAAGGACAAGAAATTGGAATGACGAACTTTCCGTTTACAAATATAGAGCAATTTAACGATGTATCTGTTAAAAATGAATACCTTATGGTTAAAGAAGAAGGCGGAAACACTGATGCATTATTAGAGAAACACCGCATGGAAAACAGAGATAATTCTCGAACTCCAATGCAATGGAATAATGAAGATTATGCTGGTTTCTCTAATGTTGAACCTTGGTTCCCAGTCAACCCTAACTACGTTTCAATTAATGTCGAACAACAAGAAGCGGATGATCATTC
>NZ_RZQY01001238.1:0-663 GCF_003998575.1 Mesorhizobium sp. M7A.F.Ca.CA.001.10.2.1
ATTTTAGGTGTATCTGAAGGTGCTGCTCGTTACATGAGCGGATTCTACACTGTAGTTAAAATGGTAGAAGGATTAATGCATGACTTAAACATCACAGTACCAGTTGCAATCCATTTAGACCACGGTTCAAGCTTTGAAAAATGTAAAGAAGCTATCGACGCTGGATTCACTTCAGTTATGATTGACGCTTCACATAGTGCATTCGAAGAAAATATCGAAATCACTTCTAAAGTGGTTGAATATGCTCACGAAAGAGGCGTATCAGTAGAAGCTGAATTAGGTACTGTTGGAGGACAAGAAGACGATGTAGTAGCTGACGGTGTTATCTACGCAGACCCTAAAGAATGTCAAGAACTAGTTGAAAAAACTGGAATTGATACTTTAGCACCTGCTTTAGGTTCAGTTCACGGTCCATATAAAGGCGAACCTAAATTAGGATTCAAAGAAATGGAAGAAATTGGTGCATCAACTGGATTACCATTAGTATTACATGGTGGTACTGGTATCCCAACTAAACACATTCAAAAAGCAATTCCTTACGGTACAGCTAAAATTAACGTAAACACTGAAAACCAAATTGCTTCAGCAAAAGCTGTTCGCGATGTATTAAACAATGATTCTGAAGTTTACGACCCACGTAAATATTTAGGACCTGCTCGTGCT
>NZ_RZQY01001239.1:0-661 GCF_003998575.1 Mesorhizobium sp. M7A.F.Ca.CA.001.10.2.1
TCGTCATAGTCCTCGAGGTTGTAACCGAACAGCGGGAAGGATTCGATGAACGAGCCGCGTCCGGCCATGATCTCGGCGCGGCCGCCCGACAGAAGGTCGAGCGTTGCGAACTGCTGGAACACGCGCACCGGGTCATCAGAAGACAGAACGGTGACGGCACTGGTCAGCTTGATGCGCTTCGAGCGCTCGGCGGCCGCGGCCAGGGCCACGACCGGTGCGGAGGCGGCATAGTCGGGCCGGTGATGCTCGCCGAGGCCGAAGACGTCGAGGCCGACCTGATCGGCCAGCTCGACCTCCTCGATCAGGTTGCGCAGCCGCTCATGCGGGCCGATGGCGCCGGGGCCCGGCTGCGGGCTGACGTCGGCGAAGGTGTAGAGACCGAGTTCCATCTAATGTCATCCTGGTGTTGGAATTTGCCGCTAGACGTAGCCATCCGCCAACCTCGCCGCCAGAGGCGCGACGGTGAACAGTGCATGTCGTTTTCGGTTCAATCTCTTCGTCGCAATTCCCAAGGGAAAGCGCTGCGCGCTTTTCCCGGGAAAACCGTTTCACACTTCCCTGAAATTGCTCCAAAGGCGTCTCCCGAGTGCAACAGCCGACAATTTCATGGCTGCCATGCCGTTTTGGCGCTTGAACTCTCGGTTTTCGCGCGTATGTAAGC
>NZ_RZQY01000123.1:0-11689 GCF_003998575.1 Mesorhizobium sp. M7A.F.Ca.CA.001.10.2.1
TCGATGCGCGTGGCGTACCCAGTGCTCCATCAGTTGGGTGTTCCATTCGCTTTCGGCACGGTTCGGCACGCGCTGCGAAACCATGTCGAAAGATTCTGCAGAGCCGGCCTCGCGAACATTGTGTCGGGCGTTCGCGTACGGTCGACCCGTCCAGATGTGCATCCCGACCTGCCGCCCACGCGCCTGGAAGACGTACTCGTGTTGGTTTCGCCGATCGGACGCTCGATGGACGAGTGGCCGTCTGGTACCCTGATCGACCGGAACGGTCCGGAACTATGAAGCCTCTGGACTACATATGCGAAGGGCAGAGTGACAATGCCGATCGCATTGCAGAGCGCAGCGTCTATCTGACGTTTGACGACGGTCCCAATTCATTTTTCACACCGCAGATACTCAATGTGCTGGCGCAACATCAGGTGCCGGCGACCTTCTTCGTTGTTGGGGCCTACGCGGCCGACGAGCCGGAACTCGTTCGCCGAATTATTACAGACGGCCACGGTATAGCCAACCACACGATGACTCATCCGGACCTAGCTAAATGCGGGTCCGTCGAAGTCGACTGCCAGATAGTTGAGGCAAACAGAGTCATAGGGATGGCTTGCCCGCAGGCCATGGTTCGGTACTTTCGTGCACCCTATGGCATCTGGACCGAAGAAGTAATCGCTGCATTAGCGGGTGAGGCATTGGCGCCCGTCCATTGGTCCATTGATCCACGCGACTGGTCTCGCCCCGGCGTTGACGCCATCGTCGACAGAGTGCTCGCCGATATCCGGCCGGGCGCAATCGTGCTGTTGCACGACGGGTGCGCTCCCGACGAATTGCAACCAGGCAATCAAGCCAGTCTGCGCGACCAGACGGTGACAGCGTTGTCACGCCTAATTCCAGAATTGCACGGCCGCGGATTTGTAATCCGATCACTTCCTCAACATCCCTGAACAAACAGAGATCCTATGGACCTTCTCACCACAGCCAGTACTGTTGCCGTTTCGTCTTATGCGGTGCTCTCGACTGTTTACAGAGGCATGCAAGCGGTCTACTCCCAACCGGAAAATGTTACGCCGCCGTCGGAAAGCTTGTTCGGATCCGACCGTTGGCCGAGCGTGGATGTCATTATCCCCTGCTACAATGAGGACCCGCGCACACTCGCGGCGTGTTTAGCTTCCATTGCAAATCAAGATTACTCCGGAACATTTCAGGTCTATCTGGTTGACGACGGTTCTGGAAATCGTAATGCCGTCATCCCGGTACATCACGCCTACGAGGGCGACCCGAGATTCAATTTCATTCTGCTCCGCGAAAATGTTGGCAAACGCAAGGCGCAGATCGCCGCCATCCGCCGCTCATCTGGAGATTTCGTGCTCAGCGTCGACTCTGACACGACACTTGCGTCCGACGTCATCACGAAGCTTGCAGTAAAAATGCGGGATTCCATGGTCGGAGCGGCCATGGGCCAGCTGACGGCATACAACCGCAGCGACACTTGGTTGACCCGATTGATCGATATGGAATACTGGCTGGCTTGCAATGAGGAGCGCGCGGCGCAAGGTCGCTTTGGTGCGGTCATGTGCTGCTGCGGCCCATGTGCAATGTACCGCCGGTCTTGTCTCCTTTCTCTGCTGGATCAATACGAGACGCAGCTGTTCAGGGGGAAACCAAGCGACTTCGGTGAAGACCGTCATCTTACGATCCTCATGCTGAAAGCAGGCTTTCGAACCGAGTACGTTCCAGGTGCCGTCGCGGCGACAGTCGTTCCGGACAAGATGGGACCTTATTTGCGCCAACAACTCCGCTGGGCACGAAGCACTTTCCGGGACACGATGCTTGCGCGAGGTCTACTGCGTGGCCTGGATCGCTATCTAACTTTGGATGTGATGGGAGAGAATCTCGGCCCATTGTTGCTCGGCATCGCGGTAGTAACGGCGCTCGGTGAGTTACTATTTTCACATACAGTAAATTGGTGGACGGTGCTGGCTATTGTCACGATGACCATAATCAGATCTACGGTGTTATCTTTCCGCACTCGGCAGCTTCGATTCATCGGCTATTCAATGCACGCGTTAATCAGGATATTCCTGTTGATCCCCTTGAAGGCTTACGCCCTGTGTACATTGAGCAATAGCGATTGGCTGTCGCGTAAAAGTGTTCCCCTGCCCAACAGCAGCACAAAGGAAATCACAAGCGCGATGCCGCTTGGCGGAGCAAATGCTGCGGGCAATTCTGGAATTGCGGAGTCACTTCATACTGCAGATCTTTCGCTCACAGCTAGTGAAGTCTGACGGCCTTGCAGCGCCGAGTGACCGAGTAAGTTGTGTCAGTCGACACGGGGTGAAGCTTGTCGAGTTACCTATGATCAGAACGGGGACTATGTGGAAGCGACACGTGGCATCTTGACGTTATTCTTTGGCGGAAGCGATACACACGTCGCTCCGGCCGCGACTTTCCAAAGGTGTCATCTCAAGGCGGTGGCCTGCTCTGAACCAGAATTCGCAAGTAAGCTGCCGGTGGCCAATCGGACTCATTCCGCTTGAGATAGACGCATGTCCAATGTAGCAATCGACCTTACCGGCGTAACCAAATTATTCGGAAACAAGCTCGTTGTGGACGGGCTGTCCTTCACCGTTGCATCGGGAGAGTGCTTCGGTCTGCTGGGGCCTAACGGCGCAGGCAAGAGCACGATTGCGCGTATGCTCCTCGGTATGACCCGGCCTGACGCGGGTGATATAACAGTCCTCGGTCTACCAGTGCCGGCACGCAGCCGCTTGGCCCGCAAGGGCATAGGCGTGGTCCCGCAGTTCGACAATCTCGACCTGGAATTTACGGTACGTGAGAACCTGTTGGTGTTCGGGCGCTACTTCGGCATGAGTACAAGAGAGATCAACGCCGTCATCCCACGGCTGCTCGAGTTCGCTCGCCTTGAGAGCAAGGCGGATTCACGTGTCGGCCTGCTATCCGGCGGGATGAAGCGGCGCCTGACGCTGGCACGTGCTCTGATCAACGACCCCCAGTTGCTTGTGATGGATGAGCCCACGACCGGCCTCGACCCGCATGCCCGCCATCTGATCTGGGAGCGACTTCGTTTCCTGCTGGCGAGCGGAAAAACGATCATTTTGACCACCCATTTCATGGAAGAGGCTGAGCGGCTTTGTGATCGGCTGTGTGTTCTCGAGCGGGGACGCAAGATCGCCGAGGGCAGTCCTCATGCGCTGATCGACGAGTACATTGGGTGCAACGTGATCGAGATCTTCGGCGGTAATCCACAGGAGCTGATTTCGCTGATCAGACCGTACGTTCAGCGTGTCGAGGTAAGCGGCGAGACGCTCTTTTGCTATGCGCCTGAGCCGGAGGATGTGCGCATCCAGCTTCGCGGTCGAGCGGGTCTGCGTATTCTAGAGCGTCCACCCAGTCTGGAGGACGTTTTCTTGCGGTTAACCGGACGTGAGATGGAGAAGTGAGCAATGGGTGAACGTTTTGCGGCCGCTCTACCCGCCAACGCCTGGAACTGGATGGCGGTGTGGCGCCGCAATCATCTGGCATGGAAGAAGGTGGCATTTGCTTCAATGCTCGGCACCCTTGCTGATCCGATGATTTACCTTTTCGGGCTCGGCACTGGCCTTGGACTGTTGGTAGGCCGCATCGAAGGTGCATCCTACATCGCCTTTCTGGCAGCCGGCATGGTTGCGACGAGCGCGATGACAGCATCAACCTTCGAAACAATTTACGCGGTTTTCGGTCGAATGCGCGATCAGGGCACTTGGGAAGCAATCCTGCACACACAACTTACCCTCGGCGACATCGTTCTCGGTGAATTGACCTGGGCAGCCACAAAGGCTTTTCTGGCCGGTACGACAATTGCGATTGTTGCGGCCGCGCTAGGTTATGCCGCGTGGACGTCGGTTCTCTACGTGCTACCGGTCGTCGCTCTCACCGGATTCGCCTTTGCGAGCCTGGCCATGCTCGTCATCGCGCTCGCGCCCAGTTATCACTATTTTATTTTCTATCAGACGCTTGTCATCACACCCATGCTGTTCCTTTCGGGCGCGGTTTTTCCAGTCGGCCAATTGCCAGGAGTGTTTCAGCAGATTGCGGCCTTCTCGCCCCTGGCGAATTCTATCGAGCTAATCCGTCCGGTGATGCTCGGCCGCCTGGGCGACAATGTAGGGCTGCATATAGGCGCACTTTGCATGTTCGCTGTATTGCCTTTTTTTCTGTCGGCTGGACTGTTTCATCGACGACTAATGCGTTGACGCTTGCTTACACCCATTAACCAGAAGGAGGTCCGCAATGCCGGATGCAAACTGCCCACAGCGGCCCGGAGGCATGCGTATGCTAGGAATCGCGAGTGGTACAACGCCGAAGCCGGGCGCCACCCAGCCGCTGCAGGCACCCGCCCAGCTTCGCGACCACACCTCGAAGAACAGGCTGGATGGTGAGGCGCGGACCCACCCGGAGCGTTCAATCGATAGCAGCCAAGCTTCTTGTGCGCGTCCACAGACCGTCGCGGCCATTATTTAGTTGGATACACATGCAATGACCCACAACGAAGCAACTCCTGAGCCTTTTGTGATCCTTGCTATGCCAAGGACCGGAACACACTATTTAGAAGAATTGCTAAACGAGCATCCGACCGTTTTGAGTAACGGTGAGTTGCTAAACGAATATGATCCCAATTGGCCCAGCACTGATCGCCTGCTAGGCACGGATCGCGAGCTTCTTGAGCTTGCCTATGTGCGCTGCCCTATGCGCGACTACAAGAATGTGACGCATCTTGGATGCAAGATCAATGAACCTCAGTTTCGCGAGCGTCCCGCATTCTTTGCGGAACTGGCTCGTTGGCCAGCACTCAAGGTCATCCTTGTTGTTCGCCGAAACGTATTGGAATCGCTCCGATCCTTTGTGCAGGCCAGGGAAAGCGGTCACTGGCTGAAGTTCAGCTGGGACAACGATACCGCTCGGCCACCGAGCGTCAGGTTGTCAATCGCCGACTGTGAGGCTTATTTCAAAGCCGCCGACGATTTTCACGCTCGCGTTATGGACTCCTTCACGTCGACCAACCTGCTTGTAATGGAATACGAGAGCCTACTTCACGAACCTGCCCAATGCCTGGGAGCGGTTTGGGATTTCCTGGGCGTTCCAGCGCTTGAGCCATCAGATAACGCCATCCTGCAGCGCCAGGAAACGCGACCGCTGGATCAAACGGTGGAGAACTTTGACGAGTTGCGGATTCACTTCGCACGGGGACCTTATTCAAGATTTTTTGACCTCGGAGATTCAATGCGCTCCTACGCTTAATCGCTTGTACCGCGTGCTCTGATGGGCGTGTAGGATATCCTGCAGTTTGCGCGCATTCCGTCGCAAAACTGACAAACCAAAGTCACCAAGACGACAGAGATATCGGCCGGCAGTCGATCTGCGGCAGACATCAAAGACACGGCCGCAAGGCGACCTGGTCAATTCCCTCTCTGGCGAAGCACTTCTTCAGACGCGATCTTTGGCGAGCCTTGAGTGCAAATTCCGGCAAAGGTGGAGGGTTCCAGTGCGCAACCCGCACCAATCTCGCTGGACGGGACAGGCCTCCAGTTGGCACGGCGCTTGCTCCGAGATGACAGCAGCGCTCGACCGGAGCGCAGCATGGGAGAAGGAGGAGCCCCCACCCCGATCCGGTCAGGGAGAGAGAAACGGTGTTGGTTCCAAGAGTCCCCCGCGCGATCGCAGCGCCCCGCAAGCCCCATTTTGCCCGGACCTACGTGCAGGTGCTTGCCGCCATAGTCCTGGGAGCCGCAATTGGCTACCTCTATCCGGAAACCGGCCAGAGCCTGAAGCCGCTCGGCGATGCCTTCATCAAAGTCGTCAAGATGATTATCGCACCTGTCATCTTCCTGACAATTGCGACCGGCATTGCCGGCATGAGCGATCTGCAGAAGGTCGGCCGAGTTGCCGCCAAGGCGATGGTTTATTTCCTCACCTTCTCGACACTTGCACTCGTTGTCGGACTGATTGTCGCGAATATCGTTCAACCTGGCGCCGGCCTCAACATCGATCCGGCCTCGCTCGATGTCCAAGCCGTTAAGGGCTATGTGGCCACGGCTCACGAGCAGTCCGTGACCAGCTTCCTGATGAACATCATCCCGTCAACGATTGCCAGTGCCTTCGCGGAAGGCGACATCCTGCAAGTCCTGTTCTTCTCGGTCCTGTTCGGCATTGCTTTGGCGATGACCGGAGAGACGAGCAGGCCGGTCGTTACCTTTCTCCAGGCGCTTACCGCCCCCATTTTTAAGCTCGTCGGCATTCTGATGAAGGCTGCACCCATCGGCGCCTTCGGCGCAATGGCCTTTACGATCGGCAAATACGGAATCGGTTCGGTGGCCAACCTCGCGATACTGGTCGCGACGTTCTATCTTACCGCCTTCCTCTTCGTGTTCGGGGTTCTCGGCGCGGTCTGCCGCTACAACGGCTTCTCGATCTTTTCTCTCGTCCGCTACATCAAGGACGAGCTGCTGCTTGTCCTGGCAACGTCCTCCTCGGAGGCCGCGCTGCCCTCGCTAATGGAGAAGATGGAGAAGGCCGGCGCCGCCCGTTCGGTCGTAAGTCTCGTCATCCCTACTGGATACTCATTCAATCTGGACGGTACCAATATCTACATGACGATCGCCGCCCTCTTCATCGCCCAGGCGACGAACACAGATTTGTCAATTGCCGATCAGATCCTCCTGCTGCTAATTGCGATGCTTTCCTCGAAGGGTGCGGCAGGCGTCACCGGCGCCGGCTTCATCACATTGGCCGCTACTCTCTCTGTCGTGCCGAGTGTTCCCGTTGCCGGAATGGCTCTAATTCTTGGCGTGGACCGCTTCATGTCGGAATGCCGCGCGCTGACGAATTTAGTCGGTAATGCGGTGGCATCGCTCGTTGTCGCTCGCTGGGAAGGCGAATTGGACCAGTCACGGATGGAAACCGCTTTCCGCGGTTAGGGTTACATCAAACTGGCTCCCCGCAAGCAAGATCGCAACAGCGCGACGTGTAAGTAGCGGCCTTGACACAACAGTCGAATTGCCAGCCTCCAAAGAGCGCTGGAAATAGAGTACTAACGCAGTGAGTAATACAACACCATGAAGCCCCTAAGCAAACGAACGGTTCACGGAGACTCATCTGGGTGCGCATGGAGCGCTGTTCGTCGAATGCGCTATCCGCGGGGTGGGGGAACTATTTCAGCTTGCCGCCCCAAGCCGTCGCGGGAGCGCACCGGATGATGGAGGACCGGCCGATCAGAATCGCTAGGGGAAAGCGCGTCACAATAGCCGATCTCGCCCGCGAAGCCGGAGTCAGCGTAGCAACAGTCGATCGGGTTCTGAACGTCCGCCTTCCGGTGCGAGAGGAGACCGCCCAGCGGGTCCATGCGGCCGCGCACGCGATCGGCTATCATGCTGCCGGTCTCATCAAACAGCGCTTGCAGCAGCACCTGCCGCACTACAAGCTGGGCTTCATCTTGAGAAAACCTACCCACGATTTCTACCAAGATTTCGCTCGCAAGATCGAAGAGTCGGTCAGTATGGCTAAATCCTTCCACGGCCTTCCGATCATCGAGTTCGCGCAGTCACATTTGCCGCGTGACCTGCTCCCGCTTCTTAAGGACCTTGGGAGCCGCTGCCAGGCGATCGCCATGGTGGCGGCCGATCACCCGAAAATCACAGCATCAGTCGAGGAGCTCAAGGCGAAAGGTATCCCGGTATTTTCGCTGCTATCCGACTTCGCCGATGGCGTGCGCGAGGGCTACATCGGCCTCAACAACAGCAAGGTCGGACGGACTGCCGCTTGGGTGTTTTCCAAGGCCGCAAAACGGCCCGGCAAGGTGGCGGTGTTTGTCGGAAGCCATCGCTTCCAGGCGCATGCGACGCGGGAAACGGCCTTTCGTGCGTATTTTCGTGAGAACGCGCCAAAATTCGAGGTGCTTGATGCGCTCGTGAACCTTGATGAACGGCAGCTCACTTACGAAAAATTGCTGGATCTTATGCAGCGGGAACCAGAGCTCGTCGGCTTCTATATGGCCGGCGGGGGGATAGAGGGGGCAATTTCCGCGCTCCGAGAAGAGGGGAGCGGTCAGGATCTCGTCGCGATCGTGAGTGAAATGACGCCGCAGTCACGTGGGGCGCTTGCGGATGACATCTTGACGATGGCGGTCGGCACGCCAATGCGCCGACTTTGCCAGGAGCTGATAATGGCAATGGAGCGGGCCATCAAAGCCGGCGTCGCGGAGAGCCCGGGGCAGACATTTCTGCCGTTCGACATTTATCTTCCGGAAAATATTTGACCTTGATGGATTTCTATCATGAGCGCCCATTTTCCTTTCACCGATGAAAGGAAAGCTCGATTGACTCGGCCGTCTCTGTCCGATCTGTGAACCGGCGTGGTTCCGTCTTGAAAGAAGCCGGATGCCGAAATGGCAGCCGCGCTTCATGGAAGGAAAGTCAAGCAATGCGCCAGGTATCGCCCCGCTTTGCACTCGATCACATGGCGGCGCCCCGCCTTGACGTCAGTGCGCTTTTCGCGCTTGCCCGTGACCAAGGCCTGACCGACGTCCAAATCCGTTACCCTCATTTCAGCAATCCTGTCGCACGCGGCATTCCGGCTGCGGACGTTCGGTTGGCCGCTACCGAAGCGGGCGTCACGATCATCTCTGTCAACGCCTTGCAGCGGTTCAACGACTGGACTCCAACGCGTCAGGCCGAGGCAAGCAACCTCGCCGATTATGCGACGGCGTGCGGGGCGGAGACGCTCGTGTTGGTGCCGGCCAACCGCAGCTCGTGGCCCACCAATAGCGAGCGCCAGGACAATCTTCGTTTCGCTCTAAACGAGATCAAGCCAATCCTCCAGTCGCGGGGTCTGATCGGTCTCATCGAGCCGCTGGGTTTCCGAACCTGCTCGCTTCGATCAAAGAAGGAAGCGGCCGAGGCCGTTGCCGCGGTTGATGGCCAGTCCGTCTTTCGCCTCGTGCACGACACGTTCCACCACACCCTGGCCGGGGAGACATGCCTGTTCTGCGAGCTTACCGGCCTGGTGCACATTTCAAGCGTAAACGACCCGACCTTCTGGATTTACCCCGATCGCTTTCTTGCAGGTTCCGACAATGGCAGCCAGATTCAGGCGCTGCTGGATGGCGGCTACGCGGGACCTTTCTCATTCGAGCTGGTCGAGGAAGTCCATTCTCTGGACGATCTCGCAGGCGCACTTGCCGCCAGCATCGACTTTATCCGGCGAGGGCTATTGTCGTCAAAGTAGATGGTGACAGGAGTAGTGACTATAGGTGCGCCTGAATTTTCCGTGGGTTCACAGCGGGGCAGCCATCCGAGATGCCTCCTGTATCATTATCTCCCGCATCCAGATGCTTGCCGGATCGCTATTGTGGAGGGCCGGCCATTGGAGGGTCTCGGTGAATGTGGGAAATGGCAGCGGAAGTTCGATAACCCGCAGGGGGAACGTTTTTTCGAAATGCCTGACCAGCCGTAAGGGCATGGTCGCTATACGAGCTGTGCCGGACACCATAGGTGGAATCATGCTGAAGCCCTGCACGGCGACCTCGACACGTCTCTTAAGGCCATGCTCAAGCAAAAACCATTCCTCGATAGACGGCTTCATCGTACGCCCGAACCTGACCGCGACGTGCCTCATCGACATGTATCTCTCGAATGTAAGCTGCTGTGGCAGCTGCTTGTTTGTGGGACAGCCTACGCACACGAGCTTCTCGTCAAACAGCGCAACGCTTGAATGCACACTCGACGTGAACATATCCGGTAGAATTAGAAAATCGACGTCACCGCGCCGGAGAAGCTCATCGGGGCTATCGTCGACAGGCAGCAGTTCGAAGCTGACGGCGGGGGCTTCCCGTGAAATACGCTCCACAAGCTTTTCGAAAAACACGAGCGTGACGAAATCGGAAAGAATGATCCTGAAGCGGCGATCGGCTCGAGCTGGGTCAAACGGATCCGAAGAAATAATCGAGCACTGGATGTGCTGGAGAGCGTCGCGAACTGCGGGGGCAAATGCTGCCGCACGCGGGGTTAGAAATCTTTCGCGACCTCTTATCGTAAACAGTTCATCGCGGAAATAATCGCGCAGTCGGGCGACGGCCGCACTCATGGCGGGCTGACTCAGGTTAATCCTGCGTGCCGCCGCCGAGAGATTACGCTCCGTCAGGAGTGCGTCGAGCACAACGAGGAGATTTAGATCAAGTCCTTTGAAACGCATGTCATCAGCCATCCATGGGATGGATGCCTTTAACCGAAACAAACGACTTTAACAATTTAGCATTCTTGCAATCTTTTGTCGCAAAAAGTTTATGATGGATGACGTTAAGGTCCGACATATGAGCCGCGTGATCTGCCGAAGCGAGCAATCGTTCGTACTGTGCAGGTCAGAGATTGGCAGTTTGAAACGCCGGGCCGATGGCGCCGGTCTATCAACCAGCGTCTTCGGCGGCCCCGACCTAGCTAGGCGTGGAACCTAATAGGGTGCACCTTTCCAGTCCGAGGCGACTGATGGGCGGTTTGATCCTAAGCTGCCGTGAGGCCTGTGCCAATTGTATCGGCGAGCCAATGCAGCAGTCCGGCAGCGTTTTTGAGAGCTGTTGTAGGCTCGGCCTAAGCCCATTGGCGCAAGCCTATCTGAACGAAGCGCTTGGCCTTGCCGCTATCCGGTATGTGATCTGTGGTGCCTTCTCGTCCTGCTGTTCTTGTTTTGGAACGCCCTTATGGTGAGCCCATCCGGGACGTGGGGCACCGGGAGCACAAAGGTGCAGGCAGGCCGTCAATAGACCGTGGGCTGAGAGCCCGAGCTCGTTACATGGCCGCCCCTCGCGACTTTCCCGGATGCGCTGCGAGCGCGGATCAGTAGATGTCGTGTTGCCCGCCAGCTCCCGTCTTTGACCGAGCCAAGAAGGAGGAACGGGCATGCTTATCATCGGACTGGATATTCACCGCGCCTTCGCCGAAGCAGTGGCATGGGAGGAGGGCAGGCTCAGGCGACTCGGCCGCGTCGACATGCGGCGCGATCTGCTGGCGGCGTTCGCCGCGAAGCTGTCGCCGAACGATGTCGGGGTGATCGAGGCCACCGGCAACGCGACGTCCGCTGCAGCTGTGGTTGCGCCGCATGTGAAGAAGGTGGGGATCGCCAAGCCGAAACAGGTGTTTATCGTTGCCTATGCCAAGATCAAAACGACGATCGACGCCGACGTTCTTGCGCAGCTCTATGCCAGCGGCTTCTTGCCAGAAGTCTGGATTGCGGACGAGCCGACGCAGGCTCTGCGTCGACAGGTGACACGGCGCAATCAGATTGTCCGACAGAGATCTCGATTGAAGAGCGTCATCCAGTCGATCCTTCATAGCCACCTGATCCGTCCTGCCCGCATGCTGACCTGTGCGGCGCCAAGGGTCGGACCTGGTTAATCGAGCAGGTCGTACCGCAGGACGAGCGCCTCGCGATCGATGGGCATCTGCGCGAGTTCGACCGATTGGGCGAAGACCTCCAGGTCATCGAACGCGATCTTGTCCGCTCGGCTCTCGAGGATGAAGGCGTGAAGCGGCTGATGACCATTCCCGGCGTCGACATCACCGTCGCGCTGGCGATGAAGGGCGGCGATCGGCGACGTGTCGCGCTTCGACGATCCGCAGAAGCTCGTGACCTATCTCGGGTTGAACCCAAG
>NZ_RZQY01001240.1:0-660 GCF_003998575.1 Mesorhizobium sp. M7A.F.Ca.CA.001.10.2.1
ATATAATAAGGGTGTAAATTGTTTCTCTATTTAATAGAGAGCAACAAATAAAAAGCACAAGTGCTACCAACACTTGCGCCTATGTAAGCCCGTTAAAAAGACGGTGACTTTTCGGATATTACTTAATAACCATTCTTACTCGGTCAAAAGTTGGGAATGGTTATTTTTTTTGACTTAATTTAATAAGTTCGACGATAAGACCAATGAACGCAATAAGGAAAATGCCAAATTGCAACATGGTACTTATATCAACCAAGAGGCGTCTCCTTTCTAAAGATTTGATTGATACCATCATAGGCATCATGCTCCTTATACTCAGATTAGCCACCATCGATCCAACTTGCTTACATTGATTATTATATAGATGTAGTAAGTTTTTTAAAGTTGTGTTCAAATATATAACTTTTCAAGTGTATGCAGGCCTACAATATACATGCATATAATATGCGCGCATCATGTATGCAACAGCTAAATACATCTCACAAGTAAACAAGTTTAATAGTTTACTTGTATATTTGTTTACTTGTTTACTATTAAATAAGTATAGGCTATGTGTAGGTTACACAAGTGTAACTTACATAAATATACAAAAGTTCTCTTCATGAAAATGCATGAAAACGTGTGGTTAAGGGTATGTATAAAATGTGAATAGTCCATGAA
>NZ_RZQY01001241.1:0-659 GCF_003998575.1 Mesorhizobium sp. M7A.F.Ca.CA.001.10.2.1
ACCATTTGCAGGCCGGTCTCACCTGGATATCGACACTCTTACTGCAAACTCGAGCCAAAATCCTCATTCTCGCGCGCCAGTGCCATTTCGGTGATGGCGATCAGCGTCTCCGCCCGGGTCTTCAGGTCGGCTGCTTCGAGCAGCGCCTGTTTCTCGGCCGGCCCGTAGGGCGCCATCATCGACAGCGCATTGACCAGCATGGCATTTTCGGCGCGGCTGACGCTTTCCCAGTCGGCCTCCAGATCGTTGGCCTGCAGATAGGCGCGAAACGCCTTGAGCAGCGATGGCCGGTCGATCTCGTTGTCCGCCTGATCCTCGTCGAGATCGGCAAGGAAAGGCGCGGGCTTGCACTGGCGAAACGGCGTCTTGACCGTCAATTCGTGGGCGATGCGGAACCGGCACACGCCCTGCAGCGAAATCAGGTAGCGGCCGTCGCCGCTTTCGGAGAAGGCGATGATGCGGCCGGCGCAACCGACATTGCAGAGCTCCGGCTCGCCATCGCCGCGCAAGGCGCCGTCGAGACTGGGCTGGATGACGCCGATGAGCCGCGGGCCGGCGATCGCCTCGTCCACCATCTGCAGATAGCGCGGCTCGAAGATGTTGAGCGGCATGCGACCTCCCGGCAGCAAAAGCGCACCCTCGAGCGGAAAGATCGGGAT
>NZ_RZQY01001242.1:0-659 GCF_003998575.1 Mesorhizobium sp. M7A.F.Ca.CA.001.10.2.1
GCGTTAAGCATTAATTGAACACCTTTGTTTTTGAATGCAGTACCGCAAAGAACTGGGTAGAATTCTACATCAGTTGTAGCTTGACGGATTGCATTTTTTAATTCTTCAACTGAAATTTCTTCGTCACCAAGATATTTTTCCATTAATTCATCATTAGTTTCAGCTACTGCTTCAATTAATGTTGAACGAGCTTCTTCAGCTCTTTCTTTGTGATCATCTGGAATTTCAATTTCATCGATTTCTGTACCTAGGTCGTTAGTGTATTTGAAACATTTCATTTCAACTAAGTCAATGATTGCTTCAAATTCATCTTCAGCACCAATAGGTAATTGGATAGGTGCAGCATTAGCTTGTAAGCGGTCATGTAATGTGCTTACAGAATAATCAAAGTTTGCTCCTAATTTATCCATTTTGTTAATAAACACGATACGAGGTACGCCGTATGTTGTAGCCTGACGCCAAACTGTTTCAGTTTGAGGTTCAACACCTGATTGAGCATCAAGTACTGTAACCGCACCGTCAAGTACACGTAAAGAACGTTCAACTTCAACTGTGAAGTCTACGTGTCCTGGTGTATCGATAATATTTACACGGTGGCCTTCCCAAGCTGCAGTTGTTGCAGCAGATGTGATAGTAATACCACGATCTTGTTCTTGTTC
>NZ_RZQY01001243.1:0-656 GCF_003998575.1 Mesorhizobium sp. M7A.F.Ca.CA.001.10.2.1
TTCCCGCCGATAGCGACAGCCTGACGGCATCGGGCCGCACGGTGAAGAGCATCAAGCTGACGGCTAGCGGCAAGGCCGATATCACCAGTCCCGCCGCCAATGTCTCGCTGACCGGCTCCGTCGACGACCAGCCGCTCGACATCAAAGCAGCGCTGGTGACGAGCGAAGGCAAGCGTTCGATCAATGGTTTTCTGGTCTCGCTCGGCGACAACAAGGTCTCGGGTGATCTCGCGCTCGACGACAAATTCATGCCGCTCGGCACGCTGACGCTCGATGCACCTGCCATCGACCAGCTGGCCGCACTTGCCGGCCAGGCGATAACGGGAGACATCGACGGAACCATCCGCTTCGCGGGGGATGGCGACGCGCCCTCCGTTGCGATCGATGCGAAGAGCACATCGATCGCGCGCGGCGAGGTGATGGCCAAGGCCATCACAGTCAATGCACTGATCGCCAATTATCTCAAGGCGCCTGCGATATCAGGTACGATCAAGGCCGACAGCGTCACCTCCGGGACCACGGAAATCGGCGGCATCGGCGTCGACCTGAAGCGTGATGGCGACTGGACCAATTTTACCGGCGGCGCCACCATAGCGGGCATTCCGGCGACCGCTGCCGGCCGGGTGAAGATCGCCGACGGCACGACGAGCATCGAG